>JACRGN010000207.1 GCA_016234205.1 Nitrospinota bacterium
ACAATCTGGTATGCACTGGACAGTCAAAGGAGCAAATAGCATTATTGCTTTACGCTGTTGCTTTTTCAGTAATCGCTGGGAAGACTTCTGGGAGTATAGGTCATGTGCTTAAATGCTACCCATAAATTTGTCGCACACCCAGCCAAACATACAGGGTTGACACCAGACGATTTATAAATGATGATAACAAAGCACTGCACCCGACTAAAAAGCTAACGCTTTTTGGTTGGTGAGTTCTATCGGTATGTGTTGAAGATATTAACCAAAAAATGCGTGAAAGACCTAATGTCCCTTCCGCTTGCCGTTCAGACAGCCATCCGTGGCTGTATGAACTGTGGAAATTTTCACTTTTTACCATCCATGGAAAAGTGAAAATTTGACAGTCGCTACAGGGACATAAGGTCTTATCTAAATCGTTCGTGCATAATTTGGGATGATTATACTGCCTACCCTGATGATTTTAATAGTTTTTTCAATGGAAATGTTTGTTTGACAGCCCCCTAATAGCCCTATATAATTTTGCTAAATACAGAATAAGTTTAGAAGTAAATGTTGGTCATGGGATGAAAAAGACGGGAATGCGATGATTAGGGTCGGTATAAAAAAAGAATGCCTGAATATAGGCTATTCATAGCAGGGTCAACTTGAAGAAACCTAAATCGGTAAAAGACGATTTCAATCTTGTAGTGGAGAATGCTTTTGATTTTTTTCAGAAATCATTAGAAGAATTCGACAAAGAACCCAAGTATTCGGTAATCCATTTCCATGCAGCCGTTGAGCTAATCATGAAGGCCCGCCTGCTTTGGGAACATTGGACTTTGATCATTACCCGACCTGAAACAGCAAATCTGAAGAGCTTTCGCTCGGGAGATTTTCAGTCCGTTAGCATCAAGGATGCTAAAGCCCGGCTTGAGTCAATTGTTCAAGATGGCTTGAGCAAAGCGGAGTACGAGTGTTTCTTGCGCCTCTCTGACCACCGAAACCGGATGGTCCATTTTTATCACCCAGGAAATACTGGTAACAAAAGCGAGCTCGAAAAAATCGTGGCCGAGCAGTGCTTGGCCTGGCACCACGTGAGTCGAATATTTGAAAGATGGAACGAACAATTTCAAAGTTATAAAAAGGAAATCGCCAAAATCGACAAAGTGATGCATGAGCATCGAAAATATCTCAAGGCAAAGTTTGGGGCACTTGCAGAAGACATCAAGAAGGCTGAAGATCGTGGAATTAGCTTAAGTATCTGTCCTTCTTGCGGTTTTAAGTCATTTGGAGAAGACGCAGACAATACGCCTATACTGGATTTTGAATGTTTAGTCTGCAAGGCCCGGGAGACGGGTTTGATGGTTGACTGCCCCGAATGCGGTGAGCAAAACAAACTGATTGGGGAGCCTTGGCATAAGTGCAACAAATGCAGCCATGAAATCGACGAGAACGACGTCCATGTGTTTCTCACTAAGGATTTCGTGTATGACAAACACGATCTTGGCAGATCAATCGTGGCTCATTGCGAGGAGTGTGATGGATACGAGATGGTTGTCCATGTCAATAACATCTGGATTTGTTCACAGTGCTTCACGAAGTACGATTCTGAAGAAGTAGGCCAATGCGATTGGTGTGGTAGCCTCTCTACCGGCAACATAGAGGACAGTTACTTTATGGGTTGTGCCGTGTGTGAAGGCAAGTCTGGATGGGACAATGATAAAGATGATTAGGGAAATATAGGTATAAGTCATGGACAGACGGTTGAGAGAAAAACATAAATTAGTGCCCAACAAGGCAATCCAGCCGACTCGTTTCACTCGCGGTTGATTTTGTCGTTATGTATTGAAAGAAAATTAATTTATGGCATCTATACAGCAGTTGACAGGAATGCGAGGTGTCTATCAATAATTTTCAGGATTCAGGATATAACATACGGGAGGAAAATAAATGGAAAAAGAATACGATTTTTCCAAAGGTGAGAGAGGTAAGTTTTATCGTTCAGATGCAGAATTGTATCTACCTATTTACATTGAGCCTGACATGATGGAAGTGCTAAGAAAATTGTCAAAGAAAAAAGGTGTCGAGATTACGACAATAGTAAATGAGTGGATAAAAAAAGACATATCTATAGTGGAAACAATAACAAAATAACACATAATATGGACAAAATAAATAAAATCCTATTTGTCTGCACAGCCAATATATGCAGAAGCCCGATGGCTGAAACTATTCTGAAAGAAAAGCTCAAAAACAGTGGTATGACAGATATATCGGTCTCTTCGGCAGGGCTCATGGATATGAAGGGCGGAAGGGCAAGGGAGGAGGCATTGAAAATAATAGGAGGACTTGGGGTTGATATATCAAAACACAGGTCAAGGCATATTTCAGGGGAGATGATAAAAGATGCCGATATGATAATTGTTATGGAAGCAGTCCATAAGGATAAGATACTGGGTGAGTATCCTGAAGTAAAGGATAAGGTTTTTTTATTGAGCAACTTTGGAAATCAAAAAGGGATGGAGACCGATATTGCAGACCCTTACGGAGGCACAATTTTTAACTACAGGGTGGCATTAAGAGAGATAAATTTTTACATAGACGGACTTATGAGGCATTTAAGGAGTTTATCCTGATAGGTTCTTAAATTCTTCAGCACATTTGTTACTACAGAAGTAGAATGTCTTCCCCTCTATAACCTTCTTAACTGCTGCAGATTCGGGTATGTAGAGATTACAAACAGGGTCCTTTACCATATTTTCACTTGCCTGCCCTTTTGAATTTTCCTTTTTTGTGGACGGAGGCTGTCGGAATGATTTCTTAATCATATATATAATTAACGATAATAATATTAAGATTATTATCTGTCTCATCTGTTTTTGTTTTTTCCTTTTTGTTTGCGAATTTCCAAAAGTGCTTCCAATTCTTTGATTACAGGTTTATCTTTGGGGCGGCCTGCTGCCTTCTTGGACTTAATCAATCCTTCTATTGTTAGAACATGACATTGCATTCCATAAATCTCCATTGTTTCGGAATATTTAATCGCATCATTATAATAACCAACTCCCTGAATTTCTCCAATTAAATCAATATCTCCAATATCTGTTGAGAATGTAAAGTTTAATCCTGCTTGTATTGTTTTTAAATCAAATATAAAAGGCAGGTCTTTTGGTGCGCCTCTTAAATATGGATGAAAAGGAGAAAGGGCTTTTACAATTTTTTCTAAATTTTCCTTATCTCTGGCATGGCAAATATCAACATCCCGAGTCAGGTATACTGAACCTTGAGCAGTTGCTGCCTGACCGCCAATTAGCACAAAAAAAATATTATGATTTTTTAGCGTCGCCAAAATCTCTTTAAGGTTTAGCATGTTTTCTTTCACCTGCTTTCCTTAATTCCTCTGCAGCTTTCAGAAGGTTTAAATTATTTTCCAGCCTTTCTGTGGGGGTTAATGATAGTGATTCGTATAATAAAGTAACATCAATCCCATATTCAATTGCATCCTGTATCGGATTTTTAACTTTATATTTCTTGTGTTGGACTTTTGGTTTCATTGGAAATTGTATAAAAGGTTGTTGTGTGATAGTATATCATAAAATTATAATGCGGGCGTAGCTCAGTTGGTAGAGTGTCAGCTTCCCAAGCTGAATGTCGCGGGTTCGAGTCCCGTCGCCCGCTCCAGAAACAAATTAGCCACTGACAGACACGGATAAACGAAGATAAGCTCAAGGCTCAAAGTTCAAAGCCTTTTAGCTTTCAGCTTTCAACTTTCAGCCTTTATACTGTCAGTGAAAGTCTGTGGCAAATTTTACTTTATGTATGCTGACCTTCATATTCATACGGCTTATTCTGACGGCTCATTCCTGCCAGCCACAATTATTCGTCGCGCAGTAAAAAATAATCTTAAAATAATATCCATTACAGACCATGATTCAGTAGATGGTATAGCAGCCTCAATAAAAGAGGGCGAGAAAAATAACATCGAGGTTATACCCGGGATTGAAATTAGCACCACTGTAGATACTGGAGAGATACATATACTCGGTTATTTTATTGATTATACGGATGAGTATTTTCTGAAAAACCTGAAGAGGATTCAGGATATAAGGATAAAAAGGATGTCTGTAATGGTTGATAAATTAAAAAGGCTGATGATAGATATTGATTTGAATGAACTTATTGAGTATGCGGCAAGCAGTTCTATTGGCAGACTCCATTTAGCCCATTTTCTAAAAAAGAAAGGAATTGTAGGCTCAGCATATGAGTCGTTTGATAGATATATCGGTTCTGGGAAACCTGCCTATGAAAAGATGAATGCCCTAAGCCCTGAGGAAGGTATTGAACTCATATCAGACGCAGGCGGAATTCCTGTCCTGGCACATCCAGGGCTTACAAAAAGGGATGACCTTATAGACGAAATGATTCAATCAGGACTAAGGGGATTGGAGGTTTATCATAGCGGACATTCCGAAGAAGACACCAATCGTTATTTTCAAATGACAAAGGATAAAGGACTTTTAATAACAGGAGGCTCTGACTGTCACGGCGAGAAAAAACTAAATATACTGATGGGAAGGGTAAAACTTCCGATTCAATATATGGACAGATTGAAGGAAGCAGATTTTATTGGACGCAGATTAACACAGAAAATACATGATTAAAAAAGGAAAACCTTTTCATTGTTTCATTGCTTCATTGTTATTCTATTTTCTCTTTCTAACTCCAACACTTTATATTTTTTTACCGGACACCGTTTACCCTTCAAATACAGATATTCCTCAGCCTGAGAATAATGCCTTTACACTTGCAAAGGGGCTTTATAATGATGGATTGTTTGACCTGTCTGCAAGACAATTTAATCTCTTTATAAAATATTACCCGGAAAGCAGATTAATATCTGACGCATATTTCTATTTGGCAGAAGGATTGTATAAGGCGGAAAAATATAATGAGGCAGTTTTGCAGTATGGAAAAATATTGGAGATGTATCCTGATTTTGAAAAGACTGATGATATTATCAAAAGGATAGCTGAATGCTCTAAAAATATAGGAGAGAGTGAAACCCTCCTTAAGATTTTTGAAAATATATTTGAAAGATACTCTGAAAAAGGCTATTCAAGCGGTACTGCCTACTATTATGCGAACCTCCTCTATAAAAAGAAGAGATACAACGAATCGCTCTGGATATTTGAGAGGCTTGCTGAGAAGATACCTCAAGGCGTTCCAGAAGATGAGCTGTTTTATAAATTGGGAGAGTGTTTATATAGGGCAGGAGATTTCAGGTTGGCATCGGAGAAGTGGTTTCATGTAGTAAAGAAATATCCTAAATCAGATTTTGCAGAGAGGGCTCTTTATAATTTAGGTGTTTTGTATTTTGTTAAAGGTGATTATAAGGAGTCAAGGATAAGATTTGAAAAATTGGTAAATGGTTATCCTGAAGGCAGTCTCTTTGCGAAGGCTGTATATGGAGCCGTATGGTCTCTCTGGAAAGAGGGTCTGTATGAAAATGGAGGACAATATCTCATTGCCCATGAAGAGAGAAAGGTGGGTGTAGAGAAAAATATTGTCTTTGCCATAGAGTCTTTTTATAAAAAGGAGTTTGCAGATGTGAACGATAAATTGAAAAAAGTTCTTGAAGAAAAACCTGATATTGATTTTAGGGAAGACATTCTATGGCTTATGGGGAGGAGTGCTGAGGAGACAGGAGATTTGAAAGGGGCATTGGAGATTTATCTTAAAATAATTAAGGAGTTTGAGATGAGTCGGCATATCGGCGAGGCATATCTTAATGCAGGTAAGATATATCTTAGTTTGAGGGATTTGGAATCTACAGCAAATATCTTAAAATTATATACTGATAAGTATCCATCTTCTCAGAGTCTTCAAAAGAATTCAGGGCAGGATACATTTGGAGGTGCAAAGATATTTGAAGCCATAAAGACAGGTGAAGATTATATGGAGACAGACGAGACTGATAAGGCAATAGAATTATATCGGGGATTGCTTGATGATACTGCTGAACCACTTTTAAAATTACTGATAAGAAGCAAACTGAGGGAAGTTTATCTTGAGAAAGATATGTATAAGGAATTTATTGAGGCATCTTTTCATTTTATGGAGTATGAGCCGGCAATATTGGAAGAAAGGGGTGAAGATTTAAAGCCTGCAAAGAATGTAGATACAAAACAGCCAATAGACAAAGCAGAAATTATTAATAAAACTGAATCAAGTGTAATTTCTTTATATATGACTGCCGATATGCTGGCAAAATCGGGGAGGACTGATAATGCCTCCGAGCTTTTTAAAAGGATTATAAATGATTATCCTGATGAGAAGGGTTTTGATACGGAGAGACTTAATATTGGACTTTTCTTTTTGAAAGAAAAGGAGTATGATTTATCAATTAAATCGTTCATGCAGGTTATAAACAATGCAGAGGATAATAAACTTAAAGCAGAGGTGCATTTCTGGCTCGGAGAGACATTTCAGGGATCAGGCAGGCTTGAGGATGCAGTTATAGAATATCTTAAGATTTCCTATCTATACCCTGATAATGATATGTGGGCAGGAACTGCAAGGTTTAGAGCAGGTGAGATATTTGAAATGCAGGGGAGAGTAGATGAGGCAATTATGATATATCAAAAACTATCATCAAAGTATAAGGGTGATGAGAGAGGAAAGTTTGCTGCGAAGAGGTTAGAAAAGATTAGAAAGGCAGTAGGAAGTAAAAAGTAGGAAGCAGGATGGAAGCATTAGAGAGTAAATAGTGTGTTTACTTCTTACTGTTATTGGGGAGGAATAAGATGCGTCTTAAGGAAGATATGATTAGTTTTATTTCAACTACGATTGTTGATGACTTGCTGAAAAACGGGCTTATAGAGGTAGATTGCCCAAAGGAAAAAATTATAGACTCTGTTGGGAAAATAATTATTGATGAACTGATGCAGGAAGACAAGCTTAATGACGAAGTAAAAGAATTGCTTAAGAGCCATGAGACGGAATTGGATAAAGGTAATATAGACTACAGAAGGATGTTTCAAATGGTAAAACAAAAATTGGCAAGGGAGAGGGGGATGGTACTGTGAGATTGGGCAGGGATAAAATAAATCATCTTTCAAAATTGATTATTACAGGATTGGCTGGAGATGACAGGGTAGAATTTTTTGAGGAGGAGAATAAAATCAGATTGGAGATTGTTAGAGTGGTTACTGACGTGCTTAAAGTTGATGATGAGATTGATGAGGCAGCAAAAAAGACGCTGGCATCCTATTCAAAGAATATCAGAGAGGGGACACCTGAATGGGAGGTATTATATAATAAGCATTACAATGAAGAGGCAAAAAAGAGGAGGGGG
>JACRGN010000203.1 GCA_016234205.1 Nitrospinota bacterium
AGCTTTTTTGTTTGAATCTGTTTCATGGCTATACTCCTTTCTTTGTTTTAGGTTTAAACCAACTCATTATTCTAAAACAGAAAGAGTATAGCCTCTTTTTTAGAGCTTAACTACTTTCTATAATATAGCAAGCTCTGTGGCGATTCTTTTGAGTTATTGTTCTTATTACTCTAATTTATTCATCACCAGTCCTGTTATGAGCTTGGGATAGAAAAATGTTGATTTCTGCGGCATCTTCTCACCTGCAGTGGCAACATCTTTGACCTCTTCTATCTTTGTCGGATTTAAGAAAAGGGCTATCTGATATTTACCCCCCTTTACATCTTTTATAGCCTCATCCCCGCTTATTGTATAGGTTATGTTTTTCTGCTCTGCGAGATTCTTTTCACTTATTCTTAGAACCTTTTCAATTAAAAGAGTATGAAGGATTGTGACATCAAGTTTTTTCCATGATGGATGCCTTGAATTTGTAATCAACTTGTCTAAAACATCCTCATCCTTCAGAGTGAGCAAAAGATACTCATCATCTCCAAGATACACGCCAAATATATGCTCCTTTTCACCCCTCTCTTTCATATCTGAGAAAAGTTTTTGTTTAGCAGTCTTTTCATCAGATTCATTAAAAGAAAGTTTTTCAATATTAAAGAATTCCCCTGCCTTCTCAACTATTTTCTTCTTATCAAAATCCGATAGGTTGCTTATAAGCCTATGGATTGGCAGTATGGAAAGCCCTTCGGAGTTTGTATTGGTGAAATACATCATTACATAATTATACAGTTCTTCACCTGAAAAATCGGGCAATTTCCCTCTCATCTCATTACGATAATTGATTGCAGTCTCATATCGGTGATGCCCGTCTGCAATAAATACCTGCTTATCAGACATAACACTCGTGATTATCTGTATTGCCCTGTTATCTCTTATTGCCCAGAGTGTATGCCTCATCCCTGCATCATCAACAAGGTCATATAATGGAGAATGTCTCATGTAATCTTTTAATACCGAATCTATCCTCTTCGACGGGTCGGAGAAGAGGCCGAAAATTGAGCTAAAGTTTGCATGACAGTGCTGCATGAGTTTAAGCCTATCTTCTTTTGGTTTTGCGAGTGTATTTTCATGCGGGTGTATCTTCCCCTCACCAAAGTCTTCTAATTTTGATAAGGCGATGAAGCCGAGCCTCCTCTTTTTCTCAAATCCTTCAGTTTCGCCAAGGTGGTATTCCTGTGAATATACATAAATAGAGGGGAAGGCATCTTTAATAAGGATACTATCCTTCTGCCATGAATCAAAAGAGTCCCTCGCCTTTGTATAACGGTTATTATCAGGTGTATCACTGTTTGATTCCTTGCCAAGTATAAGCCTCACCACATTATTCTCATGCCTCTTATACAACTCCTCCTGTTCCGCAGGTGATATGACATCATAAGGCGGTGCGACCACATCCTTAATGTCTCTGATTTTTTCTTTATTGTATAAAATGCCCTTAAAAGGTATTATCTTTGCCATCGTTTGCCTCGTTTATCTCCCTTCTTTAATAGATAAAATTGGATTTCTATCTGTTTTTCATTATATCAAACTTTTTTTATTTGTCCATTTGGTTTTATGTTATATTATGATGAATTTGTTAGGTTTTAAATATGCTGACATATCATGAAATAGCAATCAGGTTAATACTGTCAACCATACTTGGCGGGATAATAGGTATTGAAAGGGAGAGGAGAAACCAGCCTGCCGGGTTAAGGACACATATAATTTTATGTGTCGGCTCAACCCTCATGATGCTGGTCTCCATATATGTTGCAAAAGAAATCGGAAATCCTGAGAACTCAGACCCTGCCCGTATTGCGGCACAGGTTGTAAGTGGCGTTGGCTTTCTCGGGGCGGGTGCAATCCTCCGCTTTGGTGTTTCCATAAAGGGGCTTACCACTGCTGCAAGCCTCTGGACTACTGCCGGAATTGGGTTAGGGGCGGGGTCAGGATTTTATGTGGGTTCATTACTTGCTACAATAATAATCATTATTGCATTGAGCCTGTTGAGTAAGTGGGAGAAGGTATTTCTTGCAAGCAAGGGTACCAAGAGTATCAATTTGGTGGCAAAGGATGTCCCTGATATTATCGGAAAGGTTGAAAAGGTATTGAATAAGCATGGTATTGCAATAACGACAATTCAGATATATAGAAATGTAATAAGGGATTCTCTGGATATCATTGCCACAGTAACAACAATTCCGGGATTAAACATCAGTGCACTTTCAAACGACCTCACATCTTATAGTGAGGTCTCAGAGGTGGAGATACAGTGAATGGGTAAACCAAAGGGATGCATTCTTGTTATTGATGACTCTAACTTCAGCCGGATGTTTATAAAAAAGGCATTAGAGACGGAAGGCTATATGGTTATTGATGTTGAGAGCGGGGAAGAGGTAGTTAATGATGTCTATTCCAGTGAAAAAAACAAGACAGGATTATTTGAAAAAAATAAAGTAGATTTGATTATTATGGATGTTGCAATGCCGAAGATAGACGGCATTCAGACTGCAATGTTTTTAAAGAAGAGCCAGTATGGCAATATCCCGATTATATTCAACAGTGCCGTTGATGATAAGGGGACAGTTATAAAGGCAATCAAGGCAGGCGGTGTGGACTATGTCATAAAATCAGGCAAGATAGATGTTTTGGTCAGCAAGATAAACAAGATTGTTGAAAAGGGGTATCATGCACCGTTTAAGATTATGGAAGAAAAGGTTGAATTTGATTTTTATACCTATCTTAAGCTTGAGGTCTCCCATGCAAAGAGGGGGAAACACCCGCTCACCTTATTAGTATTGTCTCTATTTACCAAAAAGGGGGAGACAGAAGAGCCCCTTCCGGATGAAATGGTCAGGGAGGGTGTTGAAACGGTTAAGAAAAAAATGAGGGATATAGATGGTGTCTTAAGATTTGGACCCTCAAAGATATTGCTTGTTCTTCCTACTACTGGAAAAGAGGGTTCAAGGGTAGTTGAAAAAAAGGTGGTTGATATTATAGGAAGTCATAAATTCCTATCTACTGATATAGGGGCAGCAACAATTTCTATGAAGTTTGGAAGGGCAACACTTCCTGATGATTCTGATACATGGGAGACACTCCTTGAAAAGGCACAGGAAGGACTGTAACAAAAATGAAAATTCTAAATACGAAATCCGAAATTCTAAATAATTTCAAAATTCAAAATTCCAAAGTTTTAAACTGTTTTGAATTTTAGATTTGTTTAGAGTTTAGAAATTAGAATTTAGGATTTGGTTATATTTATGGAACAGGGTGAATTAAGAAGACTGATACAAAGTGCAAAGAGACTCCCCACTATTCCGATTATTCTCAGTAAGATAATGACGCTGTTAAGGGATGAGAAAACATCGGCAAGGCAATTGGGTGAGATTGTGTCGGCTGACCAGGCAATTG
>JACRGN010000204.1 GCA_016234205.1 Nitrospinota bacterium
GTTTCTTGGTGCAAAAGACCTTCAGATGGACAGGGGGGAGAGTATAGCCGATACTGCAAAGATATTCTCACTTTACCTTGATGGCATAGTTGTAAGGACATTTTCTCAAGACGAGGTTGTGGAGCTTGCATCAAATGCATCAATACCAGTCATAAACGGACTAACAGACCAGCATCATCCTTGCCAGATATTAAGCGATATGTTTACCATAATGGAAAAATTCGGCAGGCTTAAAGGGGTTAAGGTTGCCTATATGGGAGATGGCAACAATATTGCCAATTCATGGCTTGACGGTGCATCAAAGATGGGTATGAATCTTTCTATATCTACACCGCCTGATTATAAACCCAATTCAGAAATTGTAAAAAGGGCAGTTGTAGTTGCTCAAAAAAACGGCGGAAAAATAGAATTGACAGATAACCCATTTGAATGTGTAAGGGATGCAGATATTATATATACCGATGTCTGGACGAGTATGGGGCAGGAAGATGAATATGATAAGAGATTAAAAGACTTTAAAGGGTTTCAGGTTAATACAAATCTTGTAGGGGCTGCTAAAAAGGATTGTCTAATTATGCACTGTCTCCCGGCCCACAGGGGGGAGGAGATTAGTGCAGATGTGATTGACGGGGAAAAGTCTATTGTATTTGAGGAGGCTGGAAACCGCCTCCATGTCCAGAAGGCAATACTTGAGATACTGATGGGAGGCAAATAAAATTTTAGCCACAGACTTTCACTGACTAAATCAAAACAAGAAATTGAGAAGATTAGAAGATAGGAAGATAAGAATTCTTAACCTCTTAACTTCTCAATATCTTATCATCTTTTAGAAAGTTAGTCTGTGTAAGTCTGTGGCAAATTATAAGTAATATGACAGAAAAAATTAAAAAGGTAGTTCTTGCTTATTCGGGCGGACTGGATACATCGGTTATTTTAAAGTGGCTCATAGAGACATATCAGTGCGAGGTTATCTGTTTCTCTGCTGATCTGGGACAGGGGGAGGAGCTTGAACCTGTAAGGGAAAAGGCGATTAAGACAGGGGCAAGCAAGATTTATATTGAGGATGTAAGGGAGGAATTTGTAAGGGACTTTATATTCCCAATATTAAGGGCGAATGCAGTTTATGAGGGACAGTATCTACTTGGGACATCTATTGCAAGGCCGCTTATCGCAAAAGAGCAGATAAGGGTTGCGAGGAGAGAAAAGGCAGATGCCGTAGCACATGGTGCAACAGGCAAGGGGAATGATCAGGTTAGGTTTGAGATGACATATATGGCACTCCAGCCTGATATAAAGATTATTGCACCATGGAGGGAGTGGGATTTGAACTCAAGGGAGTCACTTATAAAATATGCAAAGAGGCACGGAATCCCCGTCCCTGTTACAAAGGCAAGACCATATAGTTCTGACAGGAATCTCTTTCATATAAGTTTTGAAGGAGGAATTCTTGAAAATCCTTGGGCTGAACCTCCTGAGAGTATGTATGTATTGACTGTCTCGCCTGAAAAGGCGCCAAATAAGCCAACATATATAGAGATAGAATATGAAAATGGCAATCCAGTTGCAGTGAATGGAAAGAAAATGAGCCCTGCAAACCTTCTCACTTTTCTGAATAAAGAAGGGGGAAAGAATGGAATCGGAAGGGTTGATGTTGTTGAGAACAGGTTTGTAGGAATGAAATCAAGGGGTGTCTATGAGACCCCCGGAGGGACAATACTCCATACTGCCCACAGGGCAGTTGAATCCATGACAATGGACAGGGAGGTAATGCACCTGAGGGATTCTCTCATTCCCAAATACTCCCAGCTTGTCTATAATGGTTTTTGGTTTGCACCTGAGAGGGAGATGCTCCAGTCAGCAATTGATGAATCTCAGAAGAATGTAACAGGTAAGACCAGATTAAAACTTTATAAGGGGAATTGCACAGTAGTCGGCAGAAAATCAGATTACTCACTTTACAGGCAGGATTATGCAACCTTTGAGGCAGAGCAGGTTTACAGGCAGAAGGATGCAGAAGGATTTATAAGACTAAATGCCCTGAGACTCAAAATAGGTGCCTTGGTAAAGAAGGGGAAATAAAGATTTTTTTCCTTGACATAGGTTACAGCTTTTTATAGATTAAATACTATTTTATTTATTTGGAAGGGCTTTAAGAGTGGCTTTGTGCCAGAATTTATAAACGAAAGGAGGTGA
>JACRGN010000202.1 GCA_016234205.1 Nitrospinota bacterium
AAAAAATAATAAATTATGGAAGGTTTATTTGACTTAAAAAGCTTAATAGAAAAAGAATTAAGCAATATAGAAACACTTAAAGAGGAAATAAAGCCCTATATATATGAGACTGAAATGATAAGATTAAAGGGCTCTATTTTACATGACTTTTACAACACCTGTGAGCGGATATTTAAATGGATTACTAAGGATATTAACGGCGATTTTAATTCTTCTGAACAATGGCATAAGGAGTTGTTATTTCGCATGACTGTTAAAATTACAGATGTTCGTCCTGCTGTTATTTCTGAAGAGCTCGCCGCTGATTTGAATGATTTTTTGCAATTCAGACACCTTTTCAGAAATATCTATGGCTTTGAGCTAAAAAGTGACTTACTTGATAGACTGGTTGATAAATTTGATAGAACTGCCTCACAATTTATTGAAGAAATCAGAAAATTCTTAAGAGAAACTAAGTTATGACAAAATCTTTATACCAGAGGATGACGATAGTCAGGGGAATTAGAGTCAAAAAAAATAAAAAGGCTTTGCTTGACAAACTTGAGATAGCAAAACAAATTTTGATTAGAGAATTCCATCCAAAAAAAATTATTTTATTTGGATCATTGGCACACGGAAAAGAAGTTCATCCTTTTTCAGATATTGATTTGGTTGTTGAAGGTCTGGGAGATAACTATCTTAAAGCCGGTGGAAGGCTCATAGATGAAGTGGGTGAGTGTATTGATTTGAAACCTCTGGAAATGCTTGAAAAGGATTTTAAAGAATATGTCCTGCAATATGGTAAAGTAATTTACACTTCAACTTGAAATTTTTCCTGCCTTTTGGAATTGAAAAGTAAAAAAAGTAAAAAAGTAAAAATATCTATTGACAAGAATAAGTCACTATGTAATAATTTATGTAAGTTTAACCTCCCCCTGATTCTATCAGGGGTTAAAGGCAAACCTCAAAAGGCTTCGCATT
The DNA here is from genome assembly GCA_016234205.1 of Nitrospinota bacterium. Classification (GTDB taxonomy): domain Bacteria; phylum Nitrospinota; class Nitrospinia; order UBA9942; family UBA9942; genus UBA9942. The sequence goes on from JACRGN010000202.1 coordinate 961, forward strand.
TAGCTTTCATGAGTAACGGATGTTTCCAAAAAATCAATTATTAATGTAATTTCACATTTTTATACCGCTTATACAATCAAGGGATGAAAGAAATTTTAAAAGCCACTTCTTAATTTTCTTAGATAATCTATTAGAATGGAGTTTATTTTATGAATATTGCTGAATTAAAGGATAAGACTATATCTGAATTGAATATAATTGCTAAAGAACTCGGAGTCCAGGGCGCTTCAGGTTTGAGAAAACAGGAGTTGATGTTCAAGGTTATTGAAGCTCAAACTCAGAAGAACGGCCTTATATTCGGCGAAGGGGTTCTTGAGATACTCCCCGACGGGTTTGGTTTCTTAAGGGCTCCAAGCTACAATTATCTCCCAGGCCCTGACGATATTTATGTCTCACCGTCTCAGATAAGAAGGTTTGACATGAGGACAGGTGATACTGTATCTGGACAGGTAAGGCACCCGAAGGAGGGTGAGAGGTATTTTGCCCTTATTAAGGTTGAGGCAATAAATTTTGAAGACCCTGAGGCCGCAAAGGAGAAGATATTATTTGATAATTTAACACCTCTCTATCCAATGGAGAGGGTAAGGCTTGAGGCGAGTAATGGCGACCTTTCTACCCGTGTCCTTGACCTTGTAGACCCTATTGGTAAGGGGCAGAGGGGATTGATTGTTGCACCACCGAGGACTGGAAAGACCATGCTCCTCCAGTCCTTAGCCAATAGTATAACTGCCAATCATCCTGAGATAGTCCTGATAGTGTTGCTTATTGATGAAAGGCCTGAAGAGGTTACAGATATGCAGCGTTCGGTTAAGGGAGAGGTGGTAAGTTCTACTTTTGATGAGCCTCCGCAGAGGCATGTTCAGGTAGCAGAGATGGTTATAGAGAAGGCGAAGAGACTGGTTGAACATAAAAAGGATGTGGTTATTTTATTAGACAGTATAACCCGTCTTGCGAGGGCATATAATACGATTGCACCCCCAAGCGGCAAGGTGCTCTCAGGAGGTATAGACTCTAACGCACTTCAGAGGCCTAAGAGATTTTTTGGTGCTGCGAGGAATATTGAAGAGGGGGGAAGCCTTACAATAATTGCTACTGCCCTTGTTGATACAGGAAGCAGGATGGATGATGTTATATTTGAGGAATTTAAAGGGACAGGCAATATGGAAGTTCATCTTGACAGGAGACTGGTGGATAAAAGGATATTTCCCGCTATTGATATTCATGCCTCCGGGACAAGGAAAGAGGAGCTTTTATTGTCAAAAGAAGAACTGAACCGTATCTGGATACTTAGAAAGGTTTTACAGCCTCTTGGACCTGTGGAGAGTATGGAATTGCTCCTTGACAAAATGAGGGAGACAAAGACCAACAAGAAATTTTTAGAATCAATGAATGCATAATTTAGTGTCAGTGGACAGTGTCAGTGTCAGTAAATTTGGATATATATATTTTTCTTTTACTGACACTATTCACTGAAACTGTCACTCTTTAAGGGGAGGGTAAAATGAAAGAGGGAATTCATCCGAAATATGTAGAGGCTACAATTAGCTGTGCCTGCGGTGCAGTCTATAAGACAAAGACAACAGTAGGGCATATGTCTGTAGAGATATGCTCCAACTGTCATCCGTATTTTACAGGAAAACAAAAACTTATTGATACTGCTGGAAGAGTAGAAAAATTCCAGAAGAAGTATAAGAGAGGTAAGAAGGCAGAAGTTTCAGCTACTGAAGCAACAGTATAATCACTTTAAATGCAGAAAAACGCAGAAATGTCATTCCGAGCAAAGCGAGGAATCTGACCCGTA
>JACRGN010000208.1 GCA_016234205.1 Nitrospinota bacterium
GAAGGAGATTTTGAATTTGTGCGGCGTATCTGTGCCAAAGAATCTTTTATCCATCTCTATTGCAATGCCCTGAGTATCTGTAAGCCCGTTTGGATTATATTCGCATCCGCCGCAGGCTGTCATAGCCCTTACCCTCGGCCCGCAGGATGCAATGGTCTGGCCGACCTCAGCAAGTTCTTTTGTTACTGCAGCAAAATCCTTGATGTTCACATAGGGTATCTCTGCTGACTGCCTGAAGGAGAGATGGACAAAGCCCTTTCCGTATTTCTCAGCCACTTCTCCTATCTTTTTCATCTTCTTTGCGTCAAGCCTTCCTGCTGGCACTCGGCACCTGATTGTAAAGAGCTCCTTCTGTTTCTGCTTGATAAAGCCGCCTGATAAAAGCGTCTTTAAATCAAACTTGCCTTTTTCTGTTTCAAAAACATTCTGTTTGTCCTCAATAAACCTGTCCGTCATTTTATTTTCCCTCCTCTGCTTTGTTATGAAAACAAAAAGGCCCTGCCCCAAAAACGGTTTAAATGGCTTTCAGGATAGGGCCTCCAGTTGACTGGTCAGCCGACCTCTATAGTTTTAAGTCGTAAGACCTACGACCTGCTCAAATACCTCAGGCAAATCTCCTCTTCTCAATCTTATTTATTTGAATCACCTTAGAATCCTGTACGATTATAGTCACCTCGCCATGCCTCACCTGATTAATCGCTGATAGTATTTCTTTAACCATGTTTTCAGATATTTTTTCTGTCTGAATATTATCTTTCATAATTATCCCTCTATATCAACCTTGTTTATATAAAATACATATGCGATGCCTTCATCTCCCTTTCCATCTTTTTGTTGCACATATCCTTTAATGTTATGGATGACAGGGTCTTCTGTATACAGCCCCTGATTTCCTCCCATACATCTTTAATGGTGCACAGCCTCTCATTGGAGCATTGTTCTTTGTTATTCTCTGAAACGCAATACATAGGAGATATATCACCATCCAATGCCTTGAGCGCATCACCGAGTGTTATTTCCCAGGGTGTCTTTGCCAATTGATAACCGCCATTGGCGCCCCTGATGCTCTTTACAAGGCCTGCCTTTTTCAGGGTTGTCATAATCTGTTCAAGAAAACGTTCAGGGATATTATAGCGGTTTGCAATATTCCTGACCTGAATCGGTTCGCTGCCAAAATGATTTGCCACATCAATTAATGCTATAAGCCCATATTCACTTTTTGCACTTATCTTCATAATCTATACAATTACTATCGGAATGATAGGGATTGTATAATAATCTATTTAAATTGTCAAGAAAAAAAAGATATAAATGCATAAAAACCTATTTTATTGGTAGCCATAGACTTAGGAGGGTTGTTGGCAAGCGCCCTGTTCATGTCATTGCAAGGAGTGTTAGCGACGAAGCCATCCCTAAGCTATTAATTTGATAAAACTGAGATTGCTTCACTTCGTTCGCAAAGGCACCATAGAAAGTTTGTCAACAGTTTCTTCATCTATTGAATAAAAGGAAGCATCCAGTCTTTTTAAAGAAATCCTTGTGATTGGTTAAAAATGAATGGTGCCGAAGAGGGGACTCGAACCCCTACGGGATTGCTCCCACCAGACCCTGAATCTGGCGTGTCTACCAGTTACACCACTTCGGCATATAAGGATGATTTGCAGAACTGAATCTTTACAATGAAGATAATATATCAGAGGAGGATTGTTATTGTCAATATGAATAACGAAGTGAAAAAGTTGTTGACAAGTATAACATATTTACATAGAATAATCAGTCCTATATCAATTCAAAAAGGATTTTTAATGGCAGTCGGGGACTTAAAAACTAATAATTATTGTGATTTTATAGTAGACCGCGAACAAGAGCGGTGCATACAGTGCCAGGTCTGTATTCGGCAGTGCCCTTATGGCACAAATATATATAAAGAAGCGGACAATATTGTTGTCAGCGATTTTTCCCTTTGCACAGGATGCCACCGCTGCGAGGCAATGTGTCCCACAGGCTGTATTACTATCAGGCGCAATACGAGCCAGTTCAGGGAGCATGCAAACTGGCAGGCTGCTGATATAAAGAATATATACAAGCAGGCTGCAACAGGCGGCGTGCTTTTAACTGGCATTGGGTGCGACAAGGATTACCCCATTTATTGGGACCATATCCTGCTTGATGCATGTCAGGTTACAAACCCTTCAATAGACCCATTAAGGGAGCCAATGGAACTCCGCACATTTCTCGGAAGAAAACCAGATACACTTGAGTTTGAGGAAAAGGCAGGAAAGATTAGTTTAAAGACAGAACTTGCGCCTCAGCTCGTCTGCGATATACCAATACTCTTTTCTGCAATGTCCTATGGCGCAGTTAATCTGAATTTCTGCGAGTCATTGGCA
>JACRGN010000017.1 GCA_016234205.1 Nitrospinota bacterium
CATAAGAGACCTCTTTCGCACCATACATGGCGAGGACTATCTTATCACTGAACCAGTAGGTTCCTATATTCATAATACAGGCAAAGATGAAAGCCGTCATCATCCCGCTTTTACCGCCAAACGCACTACCTGCTAAAACAAGCAACAGGGTCAACCCTGTCATTAACAAAACAGTCCTCATTGTATTCATCTATCTTTTCTGCCTCCCTTAAAACTCATTCTCGCCTTCATCCTCATCCCATGAGGATGTTGCCATGACTGTCTCGAATTCCCTTTTCTTTTCAAATTCTTCCTGGCAATCTACGCAATACTTTACAAAAGGCATAGCCTCAAGTCTCTTCATACCGATCATCTCGCCGCAATTATCACATATACCGTATGTCCCTTTGTTTATCTTTGCCAAAGCCGCGTTTATTGCCTTAATCTCATCAGATTCCCTGCCTCTGAAGATGTATGACATCTCCTGTTCATAGGCAGACTCCGCCTGATCAATGTCGTCGCCATGGCGCAAATCAGTCCTCTCGCTTTTCCTTGCTTTAAGGGCGGCTAAGAGTTTTGCCCTTCTCTTCATAAGGATCTTTTTTAATCCCGTAAAATTACTATCCATATCTAACTCCTTTCTAAAATACATATCCTCTAATCCTTGTATATATAATATAATAGTTTTTTATCAAAAAGCAAGGTGATAATTATATATTAAAATTACAAAGATTAAAAGGTTTTTATGTATTTATTTTTAGTTAATAATAACAATTATATATAATGAAAATTAAAATCAGATTAAAAGTGTGAAAAAAATCAAAAATAATGGAGTGCAATGATTTGAAAGAGCAGGATAGCGGCAATCAATAATATAGCCCAAATATCTTCTTTTTTTATCATTTTCTTTTAAACTGCTTGCTTAATGCAAGCTCCTGATTATAATAACTTGAGCCGATATCCATTCCATAATAGGTCTCAGGCGGCTCAATCATCCTCTCATATTTTATCTTAAAAAATGTCTGGCTGTCCTCTATCCTGAAGGGGACATCATGGGGCCTGACCTCTAATACAGCCTTTGTCCCCTTTATCTCGCCATTTGCACCGTAACCAAATCCGCTGTCAAAAAAACCTGCATAATGTGTCCTAAGCTCCCCGGAGCCTGCGTCAAATTCAACCATCTCCGCCGCATATTCTATCGGAACCCTTACCCTCTCCTTTGATGAAAAAATATAAAACTCCTCAGGCTCAAGGATTAGAAAATCATCCTTTGGTGTGTGTATAGTCTCCCAGTAGTCTGCCTCATCATAAGACCCTGTTTTGCCGATGTCAATAACAGAGCTGTTCTTTTTTGCCTTATATCCGATAATACCATGATGATTCCCCTTTAAATTTATACTCATGAAGAGCCCGTCGCTTATCTTGACATCTCTCCCCTTTGATGGTTTTCCGCTGTCATTATAAAGGAGGGGGTATTTATCATAGATGGACTTAAGTTCAATATCGCTTAACCTCTCATCCCCCCTGAATAACCTTAACTGATTGAGGCACTGCCCTGGCTCTACCTTTATTGTAAATGACCTTGTCACCACCTCAAGATATAATTCACCTCTATATCCATAGTCAATGTCTTCAAACCTGTGGCTGTAATCCGTAATGACCCTTGTAAATATATCAAGCCTCCCTGTTGTGCTCTTTGGATTTGTCCTTCCTCTTATATCATCAGGTAGATTTAACTCCTCCATTAAAGGTATCAGATAGATATTCCCCTTTTCAAGGATGCCGTTTTTAGACAGGTCTATCTCATACATGAAGAGGTCTTTTAACTTTTTTCTTACAGAGCCTTTCTGGGGCAGGAAACTGCTTCTTATTCTATAAGCCTTTTTGCCAATCCTTAAGTCAAGGCTTGCAGGCTGAAACTGGTCTTTTCTTAAGGGGACTCCCGACCTTATAGCCCCGTTTTTAATCAGACTTTTCAGTTTTTGGACAGGTATAACACCCTGATTATTACTCATAAGGTTAAGGTTGAGGTTAAGGTTAAGGAGTTCCTCTCAGCCTTAGCCTTAACCTTGACCTCAAGTTAGGTTAGCTGCATTTTGAATAGCCGCATTGCCTGCATACAAGGCACCCATCTGCCTGCTCCATAGAACTGCCGCATTCAGGACAAGGGCAGGCGCCGGCAACTGTTATGCTGATTAAACTGCTTAAATCATTTGAACCGTTTGAACCATTTTCAGAAAGGTATCTTCCTATAGCCTTTGATATTGCATCTGAACATGACAGCACCCTGTTTCCGTTTTCCCATGAAGGCATATGACAGCTGATACCCATAAGCTGTTTTACTATCTCATCAGGCTCTATGCCTGAGCGGAGCGATAGAGATACGAGTCTTCCTATTGCCTCCGACTGTGATGCGGCACACCCTCCCGCCTTCCCCATCCTTGTAAATATCTCAAAGGGCTTCCCCTCATCACATACATTTATGGTTACATACAGGTTTCCGCACCCTGTGCCTACCCTGTGTGTGGTTCCACGTGTGATTTCAGGCCTTGGACGGGGGACTATCTTTTCAAATCCATTATTGTTTGCCTTCTGTTCTTTTTTCTTAGTATCGCCTGTGCTTAATACCTGTTCATCCCTGCTTCCATCCCTATAAATGGTTACCCCTTTGCATCCCAGCTTATAGGCAAGTACATATGCCTTTTTAACATCATCCTGTGTTGCAGCGAATTTAAAGTTCACAGTCTTTGACACTGCATTGTCTGTATATTTCTGAAATACAGCCTGCATCTTTATATGCCAGTCAGGGGCTATATTGTGTGATGTAACAAATATCTTGCATATATCTTCAGGTATCTCCGGCATATCGCATATATGCCCCTTCTTTGCAATCTCCTTCATCAGTCTTTCAGAGTAAAAGCCCCTCTCCTTTGCAACCTTATTAAAATATGGATGGACCTCTACAAGCTCATCCTTATCCATCACGGTCCTTATATATGATACTGCAAAGAGGGGTTCAACGCCGCTGCTGCACCCGGCTATAATGCTTATAGTCCCTGTAGGGGCTATGGTTGTTGTTGTTGCATTTCTCAATTCCAATCCGCTATAAGGTGACTGATGCGACCCATCCACAGGATGGGTGCCCCGGACTGATGACTGGTGACTGTCGTATATACTCCCCTTGTAGTTGGGGAATGCCCCTCTTATCTTGGCTAAATCCGCAGATGCCATCTTAGACTCCCTGTCTATGAACGACATGACCTCTTCAGATAGCTGGATTGCCCTATTGGAATTGTAAGATACACCCATCTCTATAAGCATATCGGCAAACCCCATGACCCCAAGTCCTATCTTTCTATTCGCCTTTGTCATCATCTCAATCTTTTTTAGAGGGTATCTGTTCATGTCAATCACATTGTCAAGGAAATGGACAGACTTCCACACAATATCCTTTAGCTTTTCCCAGTCAATTTCATACTGAAAGGGTTCGAGGGTTCGAGGGTTCAAGGGTTCGAGGGAATGATTTTTATTTTCACTTGACCCCTTGACTCCTTGACCTCTTGAATCCATCTTCTTTACCATCTTAGCAAGATTTATTGAGCCAAGATTACAGGATTCATAGGGCAAAAGAGGCTGTTCTCCGCATGGGTTTGTACTCTCAATCTCACCAATCGCAGGTGTCGGGTTATCCCTGTTTATTCTGTCTATGAATATAATTCCAGGGTCACCGTTCTTCCATGCAGACTCTACAATTGTCTCAAAGACCATTCGGGCAGACAATCTCTTTACCACCTCTTTTGAATGGGGGTTTATAAGTTCATAAGTATCATCATTTTCAACCCTTCTCATAAAATCTTCAGTAATGGCAACGGAGATATTAAAATTATTAAACGTTGAGTCATCCCGCTTACAGACTATAAACTCCTCAATATCGGGGTGGTCTATACGAAGAATGCCCATATTCGCACCCCTCCTTGTCCCACCCTGCTTTATTGCCTCTGTGGCACTATCAAATACCTTCATAAATGATATTGGACCACTGGATACACCGCTTGTTGTGGCGACCCTGCTGCCGGATGGTCTCAATCTGCTGAAACTAAAGCCTGTCCCGCCGCCGCTCTTATGAATAAGGGCTGTATCCTTAACGGCAGTAAATATCTCCTCCATAGAATCCCCTATCGGGAGGACAAAACATGCAGATAATTGCTGGAGGTCTCTTCCGGCATTCATTAATGTAGGAGAATTTGGCATGAATTCCAGCCTTGCCATCATGTTGAAGAATTTCTCCTCTATCTCCTTAATATCGGCATTCGGGTTGTAAAACAGGTCTGCCTGGGCAATATTATTGGCAACCCTCCTTAACATATCTTCAGGTGTTTCTACTACCTTTCCATCTTCATTCTTCTTTAGATACCGTCTTTCAAGCACCTTTTTTGCATTTGAGGAGAGCTTTATTCCTTCGGCTTTGCTCAGGACAGGGCTATGGGGTTTACTCTTGTCTAAGTTCTGATTACCCATACCCTTATGCCATGCAACCTGTAAGGGAAGGGTAGATTCATTTTTGCTGATTGTTGATGATATATCCTTTACCCCATTCACACTATTCATAAATACCTCCTCATATTAATTGTTTATCCTAAATGGATGAGTGCTGAAATAAATTAGCAAATACCCTGTATTTTGTAGGGTGTTGATGATGCTACCACAATATATAGTATTGTCAAGAAAATTTTATGGGAAATTTTATGGTATAAAAATAAAAAGAGATATGGATAATTTTGCAGCTTAATTGCATAATATCTGCATAACGCCGCCTCAAGGTTAATTATGACTTCAATTATGCGCCCTTTGCACAGGAGGGCGGCATTAGAAAGGTCTATCAATTATTCGGCGAGCAGTTATGGCATTTGCTTGATGAGATGAATTAGGCTCTGGCGGCATGAAGAAGTTTTTTTAAGAAGATTTTTCTTGAACTGCCATGTTCATTAGTATAGATTGATAATATATATTATTAAGTGGAGGTGATGTATGAAAACTGCAAAACTTTTTCAGAATGGCCAAAGCCAGGCTGTCCGTCTTCCTAAGGAGTTCAGGTTTGATGATGACCATGTGTTTATCAAAAAGTCCGGCAATGTCGTTATGCTGATCCCGGCAAAAGGCTCGTGGGATTCGCTTACAGAGAGCCTCCACAAGTTCAGTCCAGACTTTATGGCAGAACGGAAGCAGCCAAGGACACAAAAACGGGAGTCTTTTTGATGAAATACATGATTGATACCAATATCTGCATCTATCTAATCAAGAAAAAACCTGAGAAAGTCCTTCGCCATTTCAAGACACATGCCATAGGAGACATCGGGATATCGTCTATCACCCTTGCTGAACTCAGGTATGGGGTAGAGAAAAGCCAGCATGTTCAAAAAAACAGGGAAGCTCTGTACGAATTTCTCTTACCCTTAGAGATTGCGGACTTTGATGATGAAGCGGCTGCGTCCTATGGAACAGTCCGTGTTGCTCTTGAAAAGGCTGGAACACCGGTTGGGTCAATGGATATGCTTATCGGTGCACATGCGCTGAGTATCGGGGCGACATTGGTGACAAACAATGTCCGTGAGTTCAAACATATAAAGGGTCTTAATATTGCAGACTGGAGCGTTTAGCGTCCAATGATTAGAATTTGCTTCGGCTTTACCTCGTAAACCGCTTTTGCTCCTCGCAATGGTAATAAAAAAAGGACTTTTTCAGGGTTCTCAAATTCTATCTCCATGCAATGAATAGACTCATACTGTTTAAATAAAATGAATATTTTTTTCGCACACAGCTTAGAGGGCAGGCATACTGATGAATGGCATCGGCTGGATGAGCATCTAAAGGGGACGGTGAGCAAAACGGGAAATATATCCCATACTGATAATATTCAATAATTGAGGTAAAAAAAGAGAATGCCTTTGACACCTGAAGACAAAGCGCGCGAAATCATTGACAGCCTTCTTGAAAAGGCAGGCTGGCATGTATGTAATCTCAATGATGCAAACATCCACGCCCATTGCGGCGTTGTCATTAGAAACTTTCCCCTGAAATCCGGCCACGGTTTTGCAGATTATATCTTTTATGTTGACGGCAAGGCGGCCGGTGTTATAGAAGCCAAAAAAGCAGGGGAAACGTTAACCGGTGTAGAGATTCAGTCTGATAAATATAAACACGGGCTGCCTGATGACCTTCCTGCATGGTATCGGCCATTGCCGTTTTGTTATCAGTCTACCGGTGTTGAAACGCGATTCACAA
>JACRGN010000212.1 GCA_016234205.1 Nitrospinota bacterium
CTTACAGGCTTTTAAAAAAAGAGGGCTCAATTTATATAGCCATAGGAGATGAGTTTGCGGCAGAAATAAATATTATTCTAAAACGAACAGGGTTTTATTTCAGAAATTGGATTGTCTGGTATTATACCTTTGGGCAAAATCAAAGAAAGAAATTCAATAGGGCACATACACATATATTTTATTTTACAAAGGACAGGGAAAAATTTAGCTTTAATTCAGAAGCCATAAGAATACCTTCAGCCCGTCAATTAATATACAATGATAAAAGGGCTAATCCACAAGGAAAAGTTCCTGACGATGTCTGGGAATTTTCAAGGGTTTGTGGAACTTTTAAAGAACGCATCGGAGAACATCCTTGTCAAATGCCTGAATCATTATTGGAAAGAATAATTAAGGTAAGTTCAAATGTTAATGATATTGTTTTAGACCCATTTGGAGGAACAGGAACAACTGCAGCGGTAGCAAAAAAAATAAAAAGAAACTATATAACAATGGACATTTCTGAAAACTATTATGATGTAATAGTTAAAAGGTTAAATGGTCAAATTGAGGAAATAAAAAGGAATGCTGATACTAACCACCAAAAGCAGAGACAATTATTCAACTATGACCAATAATAAAATGAAAGAAAAAATCCTTATCAAAAACGGCAGGGTTATTGACCCTGCGAATAAGATTGACGCAGTATTGGATATTCTTGTTGATAATGGCAAGATAATTGAAATAGGCAAAGAACTCCGCACTCTGAATTCCGCAATCCACATTATAGATGCCTCTGGTAAGATTGTAGTCCCCGGGCTTATTGATATGCATGTCCATTTAAGGGAACCGGGTTATGAGTATAAGGAGACTATAAAAACAGGGACTGAGGCGGCTTTGGCAGGCGGATTTACATCAATCGCCTGTATGCCGAATACAAAACCTGTGAATGATAACCAGTCAGTTACAGATTTCATATTGGACAAGGCAAGAAAAGAGGGTGTTGTAAATGTATATCCTGTAGGTGCTATAACAAAAGGGCTTAAAGGTGAAGAGCTATCTGAGATTGGCGAGTTAAAATCAGCAGGTGTTGTTGCTATAACTGATGACGGAAAGCCTGTGATGAACAGTGAATTGATGAGGAGGGCAATGGAATATGCATCCATGTTTGATTTGCCTGTAATCTCCCACTGTGAGGATTTACACCTTTCTGAGGGGGGTGTAATGAATGAAGGATTTGTCTCAACAGAATTGGGGCTCAAAGGGATACCAAATGCTGCAGAGGATGTGATGACTGCAAGGGATATTGCCCTATCGGAGCTGACAGGTGCAAGACTTCATATTGCCCATGTAAGCACAAGAGGTGCAGTAAATTTAATCAGGGAGGCAAAAAACAGAGGTGTAAAGATTACATGCGAAACATCGCCTCATTATTTTACCCTTACAGAAAAAATGGTAGACGGTTACAATACAAATGCAAAGATGAACCCGCCATTAAGAAGTGAGGACGATTTGAAGGCAATAAGGGAAGGATTAAAAGATGGGACAATTGATGTTATAGCCACAGACCACGCACCTCATGAGGCATCAGAGAAAGATGTTGAGTTTGATAAAGCACCCTTCGGCATTGTTGGGCTTGAGACAGCACTGCCACTGACATTGAAACTTGCTGAAGAGGGTATAATCTCACTTACTGAAGCGATTGCAAAACTAACTGTGAACCCTGCCAGAATTTTAAACTTAAACAAAGGGGCAATTTCAGTTGGTGCAGATGCAGATATTGCTATTATAAATCCTGATAAAGAATGGCAGGTTGATGTAAAAAAATTTAAGTCAAAGGGAAAAAATTCTCCATTTCACGGATTAAAAGTAAAAGGTTTGGTAAATACAGTAATAATAAACGGAAAAACTTTTACCTTTGAAGCTCACTAACCTTCAGTTTTCCCCTCTTATTTTCATCTCGTATTTTGAGATAATTTCATTTGAGGCAAGTCCTACACACTTTGCATAGGCTCTTAAAAAACCCCTTACATATACCTCAGCAGGAATACTCGAATAGTCATCGTTTTCCAAGTCTTGCAGATATCGGGTGCATATTCGAGTGATAGTGGCTATTTCCTGCAATGTTATAGCCTTTACCTCCCTTTCTTTTTTCAGATATTCTCCAATAGATTCCATAATTAAATCCTCCTCTCTAATTCCAATTACTTAACTTACTGACCCCCTTTCTAATAGCATTTTCAGCCGCAATTTCCACTCTCCTCCTGACAGTGCCTCCTGGCTGATCAGTCTTCCAGATAAAATCCCCTACTTCAAAATTTTGAGAACCTTCTTTGCAAAATTCCTTTATCACTGCCTCTACAACATGACTGCCTATTTTGAGGGTAACCGAAGAAACTCTACAGGCTTCCTCTTTTTTAACAATTTCTACATTCATCATAAAATTTCCTCCTTTATATTACTGATTAGTTTTAAAACTTCTAATAAGCCATTTCACTTATTTTACATCACAATAACTATGCCAAAGTAATATATTGGCTAAAATTTTTAGCTATTTGACCATAAATCAAATAGTTACAGTTCTTCTAAAAATAAGAGTGGGTTTTATAAGTTAATTTATATGTATGGTAAATCTTACAGGTGTATGAAAATTATGAATATAGTTAATTGCATATAAAATAATTGATATTTATTCCAACATCTGATATTTTGAAATTATGGCTAAGGCAATTCTTGTTCTATCAGACGGAACAATATTTGAGGGAGAATCCTTCGGAGCAGAGGGTGAGACTACAGGAGAGGTTGTATTTAATACAAGCATGATTGGGTATCAGGAGATACTTACAGACCCTTCTTACAATGGACAGATTGTTACAATGACATACCCGTTGATAGGAAATTATGGAATAAATGAGGAGGATGTGGAATCTGTAAAGCCGCAGGCTGCCGGGTTTATTATTAAGGAGGGAAGTAAGATTTTCAGCAACTGGCGGGCACAGAAGAGTCTTGATGAATATTTTAAAGATTATAATATCATCGGCATTCAGGGAATTGACACAAGGGCACTTACAAAACATATAAGGGATAAGGGGGCGCAACAGGGGATAATTTCAACTATTGACTTTAATCCAGAAAATCTTATAAAAAAGGCAAAAGAATCTCCTAAGATGATTGGAAGAGATTTGGTTAAAGAGGTCACCTGTCACGAAAAATACCACTGGACAGAAGGGGGATGGGACGAAAAAAGTTCCAAGTTTAAAGTTCAAAATTCAAAGAATAAATTATTTAAGGTTGTTGCATATGATTGCGGTATAAAGCAAAACATACTAAGACAATTGGTAGATGCAGGCTGTGATGTGACTGTTGTCCCTGCATTCACAAGTTCTGATAAGGCTCTATCATTGAATCCTGATGGGATATTTTTATCAAATGGCCCCGGAGACCCTGACGCTGTCCCATATATGGCAGAAAATATAAGAGGGCTTATTGGTAAAAAGCCTATATTTGGAATATGCCTCGGTCATCAGATATTATGTCTATCATTTGGTGCAAAAACATATAAATTAAAATTTGGACACAGAGGCGGTAATCACCCTGTGATGGATTTAACTACGAGTAAGGTAGAGATTACAGCTCAAAATCATGGTTTTGCAGTAGATGCCGATTCACTCCCCATAGAACTTGAATTAACACACATAAATCTAAATGATAAAACTGTAGAGGGGGTAAAACATAAAAACCTGCCAATCTTCTCTGTCCAGTATCACCCTGAGGCATCGCCAGGGCCGCATGATTCAGGGTATCTATTCAGCAGATTTGTGGAATATATGAAAGAAACAAAATCTGAACACGAATAACACGAATGGGACAAATTACACGAATAAAAACCAAAGATTAAAGATAAAAAATCAAAATGACAGATTAAAATTTAAAAAGCATCAGCAAAGAATAATAATTTTTGCATTTTTATTTGTATTTTTGCATTTTTATTTTTGATTTTTAATTTTGTTATTCGTGCCATTCGTATATTTGTGAAATTCGTGTTCTAATAGACTATGATACATCAAGAATATTTTAATAAACTGGTTAATGTAATGACCTCTGAAACATATCTTGAAGAGGTAAAAAAGGCGAGGGCGGAGTATATAAAGATAGCAGGTGAGGTATTTGAAGATGATAAGTCTTTTGAGATGAGGATGACCTCTTTTCTTGAATGGTATATATTAGCTCACCCCATAAAGATAAAAAATAAGACACCACTTAAAATATATTTAGATGAATATACCGCTTCTATCAAAGATGAAGAGAGGGAATTCTTCAGCGGACTTGTAAATACCATGCACAGCGTATTTGAAATAAAGGGACAGAAGAAGGAATTTCTTAAAGTAAGAGACCTCTTCAGCATGGAAAATTATCTTGTCAGTGAAGACAACAGCAATCATAACTTCAGAAAGGGAGATATACTGGAGGCAAAGGTGTTCCCATTTAAAGGGAAATACTTTTTTTCTAATGCCTTCTGCTTCCACCCTAAAAAGGCAGGCAAATTTATAAGCAGTGAATTAAAGAAGATGAAAAAAAATAATAATCCTGATATTTCTGATTTTATTCTCAGGCTTTCATATATGAACTTAAAATGGGAAAGGGCGAGGGGGATAGATGCAAAAGAGATTTATAGATAAGAGAATCAGTAGAAAGTATGAAGTAGGAAGTAGGAAGAAAAAAAATATTAACTTCTTACTTCTTACCTCCTACTTCTTACTTCTTTTAAGTGGTTGTGCCGAGAGGAGTCCATACAAATATTACAATATATACACCCTTGTAGAGCCAGAGATCATTAAGAACGGGATAAAACAGCCGCCGAGTTATGACAAAGAATTTGAGGATGACAGGATTTCAATAAAATTTACATTTAAAGAAAAGAAGATATACTTCAGACTGAAAAACAAAACGGATAAAGAATTAAAGATTTTATGGGACAGGTTATCTTTTGCAGATACAAACGGAGCCTTGCAAAGAGTAACAGGCTTTAAAAATATATTTACAGATAAAATGGACAAACAGCCTGTTCAGGAGATTCAGGCAAAGACAGAAATAAATGATTTAATTGTTCCTATAGATAATATTGAGCTTATGGAGGAATGGACATGGTATGTCCGCCCATTGTTCAATCAGACTGATGAGCAGTCAATTGCAAACATGGGAAAAATATTTTCAATCTCAATGCCGATAGAGATTGCCGGAGATGTAATAGATTACAACTATAAATTCAGGATAGACCATGTAGTCCCCCAGTCAACATGGGTCTATTAACTATACCTTTATATTGATTGTCCCCCCTACTGATTCTTCTGCAGTGAATCTATTTCTTCTATTTTCTTCAGTTTCCCTCTTTTTTATGTCAGCCTCTCCTGACTGCTGGGCATCATGCCTCGCCTGCCGCACATCCTCTGCAGTATTTCCATCCCTCCCCTTATTATTTACGGCAGGTGCCCTGTATTTTTCATAATAATTTTCAGCAGAAGATACTTTAGGCATAACAAATCTCCTCTTTGGAAATAATATATAGAGTTCTATCCGTCCTGTCAATAGCCTTGAATCTCCCTCATCATTTTGCCAAAACCAAGAAATTCCCTTGACAAAGAACTCATACCTAATTTATCCTTCCGATATGAGCTTTAAGGATGCAATCACCCTTCTGCAGGATGACTTAACTAAGGTAGAGGAGTATATCAAAAAGAATTACAACTCCGATGTTGCCCTTATACCAACCATAAGCAGCTATCTGTATAACGGCGGCGGTAAGAGGCTCAGACCTCTCCTTGTCCTAATCACATCAAAGCTATGCGGTTATAGCAGCCATAATGGCAGTGGCAGGCACATAACCTATTCATGCGTGGTTGAGTTCATCCATGCCGCTACGCTCCTCCATGACGATGTAGTTGATGAGTCAGACATAAGGAGAGGCAACCCTTCTGTAAATGCAAAATGGGGAAATGACGCAAGCGTCCTTGTGGGAGACTATCTCTTTTCAAGGTCATTTTCACTTATGGCTGAGGACAACGATAAAAGGATAATGGCGATTCTGTCCGATGCAATAAAAAGTGTTGCAGAGGGTGAAATCAAACAACTGATTAATAAATATACACTTGATACTACAGAGGATGTATATTTAGATACTATAAACAGAAAGACTGCTGCCCTTATCTCGGCATGCTGCGGAATCGGTGCCATACTCGGCGGTGTAACAAATGATAAAGTTGATGCCTTAATCTCATTTGGAAAGAATATCGGTATTGCATTTCAATTGGTGGACGATCTCCTTGATTACACATCCAATGAAATGGTGCTTGGAAAACCTGTTGGAAACGACCTTGTTGAGGGGAAGGTTACATTACCCCTTATACATCTATACAGGGAGGCTAACGAAGGAAGGAAAGATGAATTAAGGGAGATTATGAATTCCCCTGAAATAAGCAGGGAACAGTTGAAGCGTGTTATATATCTCATGAAAAGCTATGGTGCAATAGATTATACAATGCAGAGGGCAAGGGATTATATTGAGAATGCAAAACAGAGTATAGCCTCTTTAAAATCTTCTTCTACCGAACAATACTTTAATACACTCATATCTGTAGCAGATTATATAGTAGAGAGAAAGAGCTAACAAAAAGAAAAGGCTGAGGTTAAGGTTAAGAGTTTCCCTCAACCTCACCCTTAACCTAAACCTTTATGAATTTCCATCCCTTAGTCAAACTTGCCAGAGATACAATTGATACTTATGTAAAGACAGGTAAGACCATATCCCTCCCCTCTCACCTTACAGATGAGATGAAGGGGATGGCAGGAACATTTGTCTCAATAAAAAAGCATGGTGAACTGCGTGGCTGCATTGGGACATTCTCACCCACCCAGCCGAATATAGCCGCTGAAGTTATCCAAAATGCTATAAGTGCATCAACAAGAGACCCCAGATTCCCCCCTGTTACCTCTGAAGAACTTGATTCACTGGATATTTCTGTTGATGTCCTTACAGAGCCTGAAAAGATAGCCTCTCCTGATGAGCTTGACCCAAAAAGATACGGCGTTATTGTAACAAAGGGGTGGAGAAAGGGTCTTCTCCTTCCTGATATTGAGGGTGTTGACACAGTTGAAGATCAGATATATATTGCAAAGAGGAAAGCGGGCATATCGCCTGATGAAGAGGCAGAATTACAGAGGTTTGAGGTGAAGAGGTACAAATAATGAAAATTGGAATTAGTAAAAAAATTGTTGGCCCTTACGGTGTCGGACTTTCCCTTTTTCTCTTTCTGGTCATTTATAGTTACATTAATTTAATTTCCCTCTCATCACTCCTGAACAAAAATACTGAAATTGCGGACAGGGTAAAGCTTATATCAGACCTTCAAGTCATTATCCAGAAACTTGTAATGCCTCCAAATGATTACCTTATAACTGGGGATAAAAAAGAGAGAGATACTTTTGCACAATTAAATACAGAATTATCATCCATATTTGCAAATATAAAGCTTAGTAAAAGTAAGACAGAGGAAGAAAAGGTTATTGAAAAGGAAGTAGAAAATAATCTTATTAAACTCCAGCAAAAGGCTATGGTTCTTCTTTCAACAGAAAACCCGATTAACAACAAAGAGGCAGCAAGGCTCATGAAGGAGATGGATGCTTTTGCTGATGGATTAACGAATTTAGTTGAGAATTTTCATATAATTGCAAAAGGAGAATTGGAACTCCATAGTATGGAAGCCTCACAGATAAATAAAAGGACACTCAAAATCTATATCATTTTACTGACTATCTCTCTAACCGGGGTTATTGTAATGACATTTTTAATTACGATGGGAGTTGTAAGGCCGCTTCAGAAACTTACAAATGCAGTCAGGACTATAGGTCAGGGTAATCTTGATTATCATATAGAAATTAAGACAGGTGATGAGATTGAGATGTTGAGCAAAGAATTTAATAATATGACTCATACCCTGAAAGGAAAAAACGATGAGATAAAAAAATATACAGAGAGGTTGGAAAAGACAAACCGTCAGCTTGACCAGAACATATTACAACTATACACCCTTTACAATATAAGCAAGACCATTACAGCAACATTTGAGGTAGAGAAACTTTTAAACCAGATTGTAAGGGAGGTTGAGCAGGCATTAAAAATTCACAGAATGACTATCATGCTTGTTAATCAAGATAGAACGGAGATGTATATTGCATCAGGACTGGGGATAGCGGAAAGTGCAACGAAAATAAAAATAAAGATGGGTGATGGTATCTATGGCTGGGCTGCCATGACAGGACAGGCAGAGGTTATTAATAATCCCTCTCAAAACCCGCGGTTTAAAGCTATTGAAGGGATTGATGACAATGTTAGCTCCATGATTATTGCTCCATTTAAGGGAAGGGGTGAGGTAATCGGAATAATAAATGTCTATAAATTGAATGGGGAATATATTGATGAGACATCATATGAACTTCTCACAACTGCCGCAAATCAGATTGGAATGACACTGGAGAATGCAAGGTTATTTGAAGAGACAAAGACACTTTCAATTACAGACGGCATGACAGGCCTTTACAACCACCGCTACTTCTTGGAGCGAATAAATGAGGAATTTGAAAGGACAAAGAGATATAAGAGAAGCATCTCCATTATAATGATTGATGTTGACCATTTTAAAAAATATAATGATACACACGGGCATCCAAAGGGTGATGAGATTTTAAAAGGAGTTGCAAAAATTCTAAAAGATACTGTCAGAAAATCAGATACAGCCGCCCGATACGGCGGAGAGGAATTTATCATCATCCTCCCTGAGACAGGAGGGGAGGAGGCTTTATTAGTCGCAGAAAAATTGAGAATGGAGGTAGAGGCTCATGACTTCCCCGGCGGTGAAACCCAGCCACTCGGAAGGGTTACAATAAGTATTGGGTTGGCTTCCTTCACTGATGGGTTAAAATCTTTTGATGAGCTAATAAAAAACGCTGATAATGCCCTTTACCGCGCTAAAGAGGAAGGTAGAAACAGGGTATGCACTTAAATCAGTGTCAGTGTCAGTGAACAGTGTCAGTTAAAGATGTTGCTTGCTGACACTAACACTACTAACTAACACTGATTTAAGCCTTTGTTAGTCAGTGGCTAAACACGAAAATGCACGAGGCACTATATTACGAAAAATTAGAGGATAAAAAGGTAAGATGCAACCTCTGCCCCCATCACTGCATTATCAAGGATGGCAAGATTGGTATATGTATGGGGAAGGAGAATAGAAATGGTGTGCTTTATGCAAAAAACTATGCACAGACTACTTCTATAGCAAATGACCCGATTGAAAAAAAACCACTCTACAATTTCTACCCGGGAACCGAGATATTATCCATAAGCCCGAATAGTTGTAATTTGAGCTGTAAATTCTGCCAGAACTGGGAAATCTCCCAGATGGAAGCCCACACACAACACCTGTCTCCTGAAAGGGCAGTAGAATTTGCAAAGAAGTATAAATCAATCGGCATATCATATACATATACCGAGCCTCTCATGTGGTATGAATATGTCCTTGATACCGCCAAACTGGCACAAAAAGAGGGTTTAAAAAATGTCCTCGTTACAAACGGATTCATAAATGAAGAACCCCTCCTGAAAATACTTCCTGTAATAGATGCAATGAATATAGATGTAAAGTCTATGGATGATTCGTTTTACAGAAAAATATGCTCGGCAAAACTCCCGCCTGTCTTAAAGACAGTTGAGATATCACAGAAATCGTGTCATATAGAGATTACAAACCTTGTAATACCAACA
>JACRGN010000210.1 GCA_016234205.1 Nitrospinota bacterium
AAATGAGGCAACCTGAATAATAACAGAGACAGCCTCTACAACAAATATCCCGCCTATCACAAGCAATATAAGTTCATGCTTTGTTATAACTGCCAGAGTTCCGAGCATCCCGCCGAGGGCAGTTGACCCTACATTCCCCATGAATACTTCGGCAGGATATGAATTAAACCACAGAAATCCGAGGCTCGCCCCAACCGCAGCACCGCATAATATGGTCAATTCACCGGCACCCCTTATATGCTCTATATTGAGATAATTTGCAAAGTTGAAATGTCCTGTTACATATGCAATTACCATATAGGCTGTAGTTGATACTATTATCGGCCCTATTGCCAGTCCATCCAGGCCGTCAGTAAGATTCACGGCATTGGATGTCCCGACTATCACAAGCACTGCAAACACTATGTACATAATTCCCATTTCAGGTTTTACATTTTTAAAAAATGGGATGCCGAGTTTTGTCATAATCAGAGAGAACTCTCCGTCAAAATACAATATAAGGACAATAATAAGTGCCACCGCTGTCTGTATTGCAAATTTTTCCTTCCCCTTTAAACCATTTTTTCTCCCCTTTAATTTTAAATAATCATCTATGAAACCTATCATGCCGAATGAGATAGTTGAAAATATTACAAGCCATATATATTTATTTGTAAGGTCTGCCCACAAGAGCGTCGGGATGAAAAGGGATAGGAGTATCATTATCCCCCCCATCGTCGGGGTCCCTGCCTTTGACTGATGGGAGCGTGGGACATCCTCTCTTATCCTCTCCCCAATCTGTTTTTCTCTCAGTTTTCTTATAATCCATGGGCCAAATATAAAGCTTATAATTAATGCGGTCAGAATCGCATAGGAGGTTCTGAATGTTATATATCTAAATACATTAAAAAATGAATATTTCTCATGAAGAGGGAATAAAAGGTGATATAGCATTATGACACCTTCCTCAGTTTAATAACCCTCTCCACCACATTCTCCATCTTCATCCCCCTTGACCCTTTTATCATCACACAGTCGCCTGATTTTAATTCATCATCAAGTATGAATGCCGCCTCATCAAAATTCTCACAATGATAAGCCCTCCCTCTTGACATACCGCTCAAGACAGCTTCATAAAAAATAAACTTAGACTCAGTTCCAACAGTTATAAGACAATCAATTGACTCCGAGGCAATCAGTCTCCCTATAAGCCTGTGCGACTCCTCTGAAGCCTCGCCCAATTCCAGCATATCGCCCGCTACAAGAAATTTCTCTCCGGGGAAATCTGCAATAGAGAGCGCCTTGATTGCAGCCTCCATTGAGGATGGATTTGCATTATAGGCATCATTTATAAATGTAATATCCCCGTCAATCATAAACTGCTCCATCCTCATCGGGAGGGGTTTAAAAGATTCAATCCCCCTCTTTATATCATTAATATCTATGCCAAGACTCTTCCCGACTGCAGCAGCCGAAAGTGCGTTATAAATATTGTGATAACCGGGGTATAAGAGATTAATCACAGCATCACTTCCATCCATCTTTAGTATAAATTGATACCCTATGTCCTTATTCTTCTTTATATTCACCGCAGTAATATCCGAAGGAGAATTTATACCGAATGTAATCACTTTTCCCTTAAACCCATTTTTTAGTTCTATGACCAATGGGTTATCCGAGTTCAAGATTACTGTCCCATTCTCACCTATTCCCTTGACCAGCTCCCCCTTTGCATCCCTTATATTTTCTATTGAACCCAGTTTCTCTAAATGAGCCCTGCCTATATTTGTGATTAACCCTATGTCAGGCTCGGCAATCTGGCTTAATTTTTCAATCTCACCCTTTTCGTTCATACCCATCTCAAGTATTGCCACCTGATGGCTATCATTCATTTTCAAAAGTGTCAGGGGTAACCCAAACTGATTGTTAAGATTCCCCTCATTTTTTAAAACATTAAACCTGACACCTGCCACAGATGCCGACATCTCCTTAGTTGTGCTCTTTCCATTGCTTCCTGTTATTGCTACAACCGGGATTTTTAATCTCCTCCTGTGATAATTGGCTATTTCATGCAGTGCCTTGAGTGTATCTTTTACCTCTATTATTGTGCGGAGATTACTACCCCCCTTGCCATGAAAAAATTTCCTTTCTATCATGCCTCTATCTGAAATGATTGCACCGCCTGCACCCTTCATCAAAGCCTGAACCACAAATTCATGGCCGTCAAAATTTTTCCCCTTAATAGCTATAAATAGCTCACCCCTGCCAATAGTTCTTGAATCTATTGATACAGACGGATAAGCTCCTGAACCTGAGCCGATTAACAGTGTCCCCTTTGTCACCTTCAATATTTCTTCTAAAGTAAATTGAACCATAACAATAATTATGAGGTTAAGGTTTAGGCTGAGGTTGAGTAAAATTCTTAACCTCAACCTTGACCTTGTATTTCCTTATTGCTTCCCTTGCAACTTCCCTGTCATCAAAGTGTATTTTTTTATCCTTGAATATCTGATAATCCTCATGCCCCTTCCCCGCAATAATCACTATATCCCCTTTAGATGCATTGTTTATAGCATACTCAATTGCCTCTTTCCTGTCAGAAATCTTTATGTACCTATCATCTACTGACCACTGACCACTGACCACTGACCACTGTTTTATCCCCTTTTCAATCTCCTCTATTATTTTTAATGGCTCCTCACTCCGCGGGTTATCGGATGTTATAATTGCAAAATCACTATACTTTACTGCTGCCTTTCCCATCAGTGGACGCTTCCCCCTGTCCCTGTCACCTCCGCATCCAAACACTATCGTAATTCTATTATGAGGAATCTCTCTTGCAGCCTTAAGGACATTTTTCAGTGCATCGTCAGTATGGGCATAGTCAACCAATACTGTAAAGTCCTGCCCCTCATTTATCCCTTCCAATCTGCCTGGGACAGTCTCAAGTAATACTATACCTTTTATAATACTCTCCCCTGATAATCCCTCAAGTATGGCTGTAGATACAGATGCGAGAATATTATAGACATTGTGCATCCCTAAGAGTCTTGATTCTACATTCAATTTACCAATTGGAGTATTGGCAGTAAATTTAAGACCGTTTATTGATATATTTATATCATCTGCCTTTACATCTGCATCTTCTTTAATGCCGTAAGTCAAAGCCCTCTCTGCCTTTATATCCTTTATCAATCTCCTGCCATAAGGGTCATCTATATTTATGACAACCTTTTTTAATCCGTATTCTTTAAAAAGTCTTGCCTTTGCAAAAAAATATTTCTCTAAATTGCCGTGGAAATCAAGATGATCCTGTGTCAGGTTTGTAAAGACGCCCGTCTCAAACCTTGTCCCGTATACCCTGTCCAATTCAAGTGAATGAGACGATACCTCCATGACACAATATTTACCTCCGCTGCCAGCAATCCTCTTAAAGAGCTGCTGAAGGTCAAGGGATTCCGGAGTTGTGTGTGACGAAGGGATAATCTCCCCGTCAAATCTATAATCAATAGTCCCAATCAAGCCGGTCTTAAAACCGTTTACCTTTAAAATAGAATTTATCAGATATGATATGGTCGTCTTGCCATTCGTCCCCGTAATACCTATAACTGACATCTCTCTTGAGGGATGCCCGTAAAAATTTGCTGATATAAGGGCAAGTGCCTTCCTTGAGTCACGGACAGTTATATAAGTAATTTCGGATTTCGGATTTCGGATTTCGGATTTAAAATCTCCAACCAATAAACCGTTCTCAACAACAACTGCCTTTGCACCCCTTTTTATAGCCTCCCCCAAATAATTATGTCCGTCAGACTTAAGCCCTTTTATTGCCACAAATAGAGAGCCTTTATCCACCTTTCTTGAATCATAATATACAGATGAAATCTCCCTCTCCATACTGCCGTTCACATTTATCAGGTCAACCTCCTTAAAAATTTCCTGAATCTTCATCTAAAAATACCTTGATTTTGAAAGCGGTTTAAACGGTTTAATCCGGTTTTTTTCTTCTCCCTTTCTCCTTAATCTTTTTCTCAACTTCCATTCACAGCAGGAACTTTTAAATACCTCAGCGATTGTCTTGCAATCTCCCTGAATACGGGGGCTGCAACCTCTCCTCCCCATGCCACGCCCTCCGGCTCATCTATAATAACCAGTATGGCTATCCGGGGGTTTCTTGAAGGAACATACCCTATAAAGGATGAAATAAATTTATCCTCTGAATATCCCTTCTTATCAGGGGATGCCTTCTGTGCCGTTCCGGTCTTGCCTGCAACATCATACCCTGCCAGTATCGCCTTCTGCCCTGTCCCATACCTGACAGTATATTCCAGAATTTCAGACAGCTCTCTGCTTGTCTTTTCCGATATTACCCTCCTGACCACCTCAGGCTTAAATTCATCTGCAACCATTCCATCCTTTTCAACTGCTTTTATTGCATATGGCTTCATTAATATCCCGCCATTGGCAATTGCAGATACTGCAGTTAACAATTGAAGAGGTGTAACAGAAACCTCCTGCCCAAAGGATATGGATGCTAAGGATATACCCGACCACTCTTTAATATCCCTTACCTTTCCAGCCGACTCGCCAGGCAGATTGATATTTGTCTTTGAACCGATGCCAAATTTCAATATATAGTCATAAAAATTTCTTGCACCAAGCTTCTGGGCAACCTTTATTGCACCTATATTGGATGACTTCCCGACAATCTCCTTTAAAGTGAGCAATTTATACTTGTGGTCCTTAGCCTCATGTATGACTGTCCCTCCAATCTCGTATTCACCGTTCTCACAGAAAAAAATATCATTCTGGTTTGCAATTTTTTCTTCAATGGCAGCAGCCGTTAATATCAGCTTAAATGTAGAGCCAGGCTCAAAACTGTCAGTTACACCCCTGTTTCTCCAGTCCCTTTCTTTATATTGACTGAAGCTGTTTGGGTTGAACTGAGGCTGGTCAGCCATTGCAAGTATCTCCCCTGTATATGGGTCCATCACTATAGCAGTCCCCCCCTTTGCCCTGTATTTTGACACCTGTCCGGCAAGTTCCTTTTCAGTTATATACTGTATGACCTCATCAATGGTAAGCTTAAGGTCATACCCTTTTTCTATGGATTTTTCATAGTCATCAGCAAAATTTATACTCCTTCCAAAGGCATCCTTTTCAATAACCAGACGATCAGGATTAATCATTAATTGCCCGTCATAAGAATGTTCTACACCCGATAACCCATGATTATCTATGCCTACGAAACCGATCATCCTCCCTGCCAGTTCCTTATTTGGATAAAATCTCTTCCCCTCCTTTAGAAATCCTATGCCTTTAATATTCAGAGATTCCACTGCCTCAGCCTCGTCAGGTGTTATTTTCCTCTTAATCCATATAAAGCCCTTCTCTTTATTAAACTCCCTGATTAATCTTGAGCTGTCCACCTTAAGCGTTTGAGAAATAATGTTTGCAGTTTTATAAGGGTCATCCAATTCCAAGGGGTTGGCATAGACTGAATCTGCTTCTACACTCACTGCAAGCTCCCTCCCTGCCCTATCGTATATTGTCCCCCTCACAGGCATTGGAGATAATGTCCTGTAATACTGCCTGTTTGAAAGATTCAGGAATTTCCCGTGCTGAAGAATCTGTATGTTATAAATCTTTTCCCATACAACACCAAAGCCGATAACAAAAAAGAGCAAAACGAGATAAATTTTAATCTTAGTCTTTTTTTCAATATTTCCTAAATACATACTATTATATTTTCACTCTTTGATAATAACTATCTGCCCCTCATGCGGAAATGACAGCCCTAATTGGGTGCTTGCTATATTCTCTACCCTATCCAATGATTTCAGGCTTGCCATTTCAATCTTTAAAAGTTTATTACTCTGAATCAATTTTGACCTTTCTTTAAGCAGTTTTTCAAAATCGTAGTTGATATTTAAAATATTAATATATGGCCAGATATAAAATAAAACTCCTGTAATGAAAAGAAATATACAGACAGAGTAAGTCACAAATTCTCCGGGGTTAATATTCTTTCTCTCTCTATTGAATGTATACATATAAAAAAGTGAACAGTGTCAGTGGTTAGTGTCAGAGAATAGATATATTGTTTTTTTACTGACACTGACACTAATCACTAATCACTATCTTTTCCGCTGCCCTGAGCTTTGCACTTCTTGACCTCAGATTTCTCCGCACTTCTTCTTCAGAAGGGGTCACAGGTTTTTTTGTCAATATCTTTATAGCACCCTTTCTTCCGCATATACATTTTGGTATATCATGCGGGCAGATGCATCCATGCTCCATTTCTCTAAACAGATTCTTTACAATCCTGTCCTCAAGGGAATGATAGGATATAACACAAATTCTTCCCTCTATATTCAGAACATCAATCGCATCTCTTATCGCATCTTTTAGTATCTCTATTTCACCATTTACAGCAATTCTTATAGCCTGAAAAGTCTTTGTAGCAGGATGTATCCTTTGAGACCTGTGAGCAGGTGGTATAGCAGAGACCACTATGTCAGACAGTTGAAATGTAGTCTCAATAGGCATCTTCCCCCTCTCCCTGACTATTGCACGGGTTATTTTCTTTGCCCATTTTTCCTCGCCATATTTATATATTATGCCCATCAGCTTCTCTTCTTCAAAATTATTTACAATCTCCTTTGCAGTTACACCTCCACTCCTGTCCATTCTCATGTCCAGAGGCGCATTAGAAGAAAAACTAAATCCCCGTTCAGCGTTCATAAGCTGCCGTGTTGAAACCCCAAGGTCAAAGAGAATCCCGTCAACCTTTGAAAACCCTGCCTTATCCTTGACAACATTTTTAATATTTTTAAAATCGTCATGAAAAATAAATATTCTTTCCCTATATGCGGACAGTCTATCTGATGCAAACTTTATTGAATCTTCATCTCTGTCTATGCCTATAAGAATACCTGTGGGTGAGCTTTTTTTTAACATCTGCTCTGCATGCCCCCCATCTCCGATGTTAGCATCAACATATATATTATCTGGTTCACATTGAAGAAAATTAATTACCTCATCTAATAGAACAGGGATATGAACCACTTTATAAGAACCCAATCTCCATAAGTTTATCAGGAAGGAGCTTTGCCTTTTCCTTATTCCCTTCGTTAAATTCATCCCACCTGTCCTTACTCCAGATTTCAATTTTATTCATTATACCAATTAGTGCTACCTCTTTTTGAAGTCCTCCAAAATCCCTTAATGTCGTAGGGACAAGTATTCTCCCTTGATTATCCAGTGAGCATTCAGAGGCGTTTGAATATATCATGCGAATAAAATCTCTTAAGTCTTTCTGCATTGTTGGAAGCTGTCTCAGTTTTTCTTCCATACCCACCCACTCCTCTGTAGGATACGCAACAATATTTGGCTCAAAATAGGTGAGGATTAGTTTCCCACTGTATTTCGTATTAATTATTTCCCTGAATTTTGAAGGGATACTCAGTCTTCCTTTTGAATCAATAGATTGAATGGATTGGCCAATAAACATGATAGATTTGCTCCGCTCACTACAAGTTTTTTATCCCACTTCTCCCCACTTCTCCCCACAACTTGGTGTAAATATACCACCCTGCCAAATAATGTCAAGAAAAAAAGACAAAAAAAGAACAAAAAAATAATTTCACCGCAGAGTCGCGAAGGTCACAAAGAAAAATCAAAGATTAATAAATTTAGGACGCAGATTTTCGCAGATAAACATAGGAAGGGAGTTATTATGAACTATTTTTTTTACTGCATTATTCA
>JACRGN010000213.1 GCA_016234205.1 Nitrospinota bacterium
TCCTCATTCTTTACAACAATCTGCAGGACATGGACTTTGAGAGGTTTTACAAAATCCTTAAAATTGGATTTGAAATAAGAGTCAATCTCTTTATCGCTGACATCAAAACTCCCCTTATATTTATTGGCTACAAGCCTTTCATTGAGCATATTCTCTTTAATCTTTCCCTTCCATTCCGCCATACTGATTTTCTCATTTTTGAGCATCCCCTCCAATGCACCCGGCGGATAACCACCGGTCATCTTTTTCACTGCCTCATCCAGCTCATTCTCTGTAATTGCTATGTTTGATTTCCTTGCCTCCTGTAAAAGCAGTCTCTTTTCAATAAACTGTTCCAGCAGATTCTTTCTGAGCGTTTCTAACTGCTCTCTCTCAACTGCATCATCTGTATCATGTTTCTTTCTTAAAACTGAAAATTCTCTTTTAAATTCATCCTCTGTTATCTTTTCGTCATTTATAACTGCAACAATCTTTATCTCCTTTTTTACAGGGGGAGGCTCCGATGCCTTCTGGCAAGCAGTAAAAGACAGTAAGCAGTAAGCAGTAAGCAGTAAGCAGTATATAGTTTTTTTCTGCATACTGACTACTGCATACTGCCTACTTATTTTTGTCTTCTGTCTTCTATCCATTTTTTCAAATTAACACGCAGTGGAGAATATCTGCAAGTTATTTTTTATATCGGCATATCTCTTTCTCCAGTTGCCGTTACTAATGGAGAGCTGAATAGTATCCTCCGATAGAAATCTTATTCGCCGTTTGTCTTTTTTAACAAACTCCATAATTCTTTCAGCAGAAATCGGTGTCCCCTTGTTAAAGGTAAGGGTTATTATATCCCCTGACATATCCACCTTTTCAATTTTGAGATTCTTTGAAAGTATCTTTAATTCCACAGTGGAGAGAAGGACATCAACAGGTTCGGGCATACTGCCATATCTGTCTAACAGCTCATCCTTTAATCTGCCAACATCTTCCACCCTTTCCAGCATATCAATCCTCTTATATATATCAAGCCTCTGATTAAGGTCGGATATATATTCTTTAGGTATATACCCCTTCATGCTCAATTTCATAGAAGGCTCTATAGACTCCTCCGGCGGCTCGCCTTTAAGCTCCTTGACAGTCTCCTCCATCAGCTTACAGTACAGGTCAAACCCTACTGCCGATATATGTCCTGACTGTGCATCCCCGAGGATATTTCCTGTACCCCTTATCTCCATATCCCTCGCCGCAAGCTTAAACCCGGCACCCAGGTCGCTTAACTCCTCAATAGCCAAAAGCCTCTTCCTCGCAGTCTCTGATAGGACATCCTCACCCGGTATGAGTAGATATGCATATGCCTGGTGCCTCTCCCTCCCGACCCTCCCCCTCAACTGATAGAGCTGTGCCAGCCCCAGCTTATCGGCACGGTTAATTATGATTGTATTTGCTGCAGGTATGTCAAGCCCCGACTCAATTATCGTAGTACATAAAAGCACATCATACTCCTTGTTTATAAACCTGAGCATCACATCTTCCATATCCCTCTCATTCATCTGCCCATGAATAATTCCTAACCTGATATTTGGAATAATGCCCTGCAGATACTTTGCCATAGGATATATGCTCTCCACCCTGTTGTGGACAAAGAAGGTCTGCCCCTCCCTCTCCATCTCCCTCATTATCGCCTGTTTTATAATCTCGTCACCGAATTGTCTTACAAATGTCTTTATGGCAAGCCTGTTTTGAGGCGGAGTTTCTATGACACTCAAATCTCTCACGCCCATGAGTGACATATGGAGTGTCCTTGGAATCGGTGTAGCCGTAAGTGTTAGGACATCCACACACTCTCTCAATTTTTTCAGTTTCTCCTTATGTGTAACACCAAATCTCTGCTCCTCATCTATAATAAGAAGCCCGATGTTCTTAAATTTTATATCCTTCTGAAGCATCCTATGGGTTCCTATCACAACATCTATACTCCCCTCTTCAAGCCCTTTTATGATTTTCTCCTGCTCTTTCTTCGTCTTGAATCGGCTTAAGACATCTATTTTCATCGGAAACAAATGAAACCTGTCGGTAAATGTCTGGAAATGCTGCTGGGCAAGTATTGTGGTCGGGACAAGAAAGGCAACCTGTCTGCCGTCAAATACAGATTTGAATGCCGCCCTCATTGCCACCTCTGTCTTGCCATACCCTACATCACCGCAGATGAGCCTGTCCATAGGCTTATCCTTTTCCATATCATCAATTACATCCTGAATAGCCTGCAACTGGTCTTCTGTCTCCACATATTCAAATGAATCTGCAAACTCCCTGTGCCAGTGTGCATCAGGTGTAAAGGCAAAACCCTTGACAATCTCCCGTGTGGCATAAATCTTGAGCAGGTCTCTTGCCATTTCCCTTATGGATTTCTTTATCCTCTCTTTCGTCTTTGCCCACGAAGTCCCTCCCAATTTATCAAGTGGAGGGGTAACGCTTCCACTGCCTGTATATTTTTGTATAAATTTTAATTTCTCCATAGGGATATAGAGCTTCTCACTATCCGCAAACTCTATATCAAGAAACTCTTCAAATACCCCGTCTGCACTTATATCCTTTGTCCCTATATATTGCCCTATTCCATAATCCACATGAACCACATAATCGCCAATCTTTAAATCTCCCAAACCTACGCTGAAACTCTCCCTCTTTGCCCTCTTCTCTCTTTTTAACTTTCTTGAGGGACCAAATATATCCTCTTCAGTGATGAATACTTGCCTCTCTGAAGACACTATAATCCCTCTTGACAATCTGCCGACTACAATACTTAGTTTGGAGTTCGGAGTTTGGAGTTCGGAGTTGATTCCGCATTCCGCATCCCGCACTCCACATTCAATCTCTGCACCCAATTCATTCTCTGATAGTATCTCCTTTAATCTCTCAGCCTGTCCATCAGTATGGGTTATAATTATTATTCTAAATCCATCACCTAACCATTTATTTATACCTTCCAAGAACAGATCAAAATTCCCTTTAAATTGTTCTACAGGTTTAATATCAAATCCCCCCATTCCCCCCTTTAGCAAAGGGGGGAGGGGGGGGATTGTTTCCTCTGAAAGACTTAAGGCTGCCAACTGAATAGTAATACCTGCCTCTAATCTTGCCTTTAGCTCATCTTCCGGTATATAGAGTTTTGCAGGCAAGGGAGACAACTCTTTTCTTTTTACAGATTGTTCGTATTCCTTCTCTATTAATTGCCAAAAGTCTTTTATTTTTTTATGGACATAAGACGGCTCATCCAAAATAACAATTGCATCAGAGGGGACATAATCAAATAAAGTATCCATATTTTCATAGAAATATGGAGCCAATCTTTCAATTCCTGGGGCGGATAATCCTGTTTTAATTCTATCTGTAATTATTTTAATATTATGACTTCTGACTTCTGACTTCTGTATTCTGTCTTCTGTAATTATCAACTCCCTTGCAGGGACTATCTTAATCTCTTTAACCTCCCTCACTGACCTCTGGGTAGCCGAGTCAAACTCTCGGATGGACTCAATCTCATCTCCCATAAATTCTATGCGGAACGGGTTGTCAGAATCAGGCGGGTATACATCAAGTATCCCCCCCCTGATACTGAATTCTCCCTTATCCTCAACGATATCCGAGTTTTTATATCCTCCTGTTATCAGATATTCTGAGATGACATCTCTCTCAAGCGAATCCTTTACACTAAATCTCAAAATAGTCTCCCTCAAAACCTCCTTTGGAATAATCCTCTGAATAATAGACTCAACAGGTGCAACAAGAATAAAATTACCATCCGATTCCATGACAGAGCTCAAAACTTTCAGTCTTTCACCTGAAATATCCTTATGGGGTGAAATAGGCTCATAAGGGAGGGTTTCCCATGGGGGAAAATAATAAATTGAAGATTGAAAATTGAGGAAAGAATTTATATCGCTGAGAAGCCCTTCTGCCTCCTCCTGGCCTGCTGTAATTATGGTAAGAGGTTTGGATGCAGTCTGACAAAGGCGGGCTATGAAGAATGCCTTTGAAGATGAATCACGTAATCCTTCAATCCTGCATAATCTTTCTCCGTTATCAAATTTTTGTAAAATGTCATGCAAGTTTAGACTCATACCAGTTTCTTGATGTTCAGGAAATTATAAATATTTACCGCAGAGTCGCGGAGACACAGAGGAAACAATAAGGAGAAAGGGGAAATTTGAGAAAGGGAGAATGAAAAATTTATTTTATTTTACCTTTTCTCCATCTCTCCATCTTCTCCTTTTCTCCTTAATCTTTTTTGTTTTTATTCTCGCCTTCCAGTTCTTTCTTGATAAAATCTACAAGGACAGGTGCGACCTTATCTGCGGCATTACGAAGGGATTGGGCGATTCCAATTACCTTATCGGTTGTAAGGACATTCGTAATTTCATTTTTTTCAACAATTAGTGCCTCTTTTTTTACAGAATATACCTTTGCATTCAGCTCTGCCTTTACTCCTCCTGTCTCAGCCTTCACCTCTGCCACCCCCAATATAACCATATCTGCATTAAACTGTTTTCCTATATTATATACAATTTTGCCGTCGCCTGTTATTGCCTGTTTCAAGTCTTTTAAATCAATTTTATTTCTTACTGTGGTCCTGTTTATAATTTCAAATCCGGTATCTGTTAGCATCTTTGATACGGCATCTTCTGATATGGAAAAAAGTGTCAAAAGATTATCTTCTGCAAGAGATATATTTGTCTTCTCATCAATTATAAGCAAAATCTTTCTGTTATCATGCTTAATAGAGGCTATTCCTAATGAAAGGAGTCTTTTTTTTATGCTATCCTCAAAGATATTCACCTGAATCGTTACGCTGTAGGTATCTTTATCCTGCATTTCGCCGAGTATCTTGTAACTCTGGATGAAGTTTTCATAATTATTGTATATGTTCTCCTCCAGACTCCCCTTATACACATCCAGCCCCTCTACTTCCTTTGTGAAGTTTGTTACAACATCGGTAACTGCACTTCTCATCGCATTTTTAATGGCACTATCCTTTGCCAATGTAAGGTCTCCATCTATTACAACCGCAGTCCCTTCAATTATGACAGTTGATATGCGCGGTTTCGCAGCCTCACTCCCAGAAGAAGTAAGCAGTAGGCAGTAAACAGTAAGCAGTAATAATCTGCCTATTGTGTGCTGCCTACTGCATACTGCATACTGCATACCGTATCTCATTTCCCTGTTGTCTCCATCAATCTCTTTGCCTCTTGACTACTTAAACTCCTATACTCACCTGGTTTCAATGCTCCCAATTCCAAAAAACCATATTTTACCCTTTTTAACTTTATAACCGGGTGCCCTATGATTTCACACATCCTCCTAATCTGCCTTTTTCTCCCCTCATGCAAGGTGATACTGAGCCAGCTATTATTACCTGTTGTTCTATCAAGTTTTACCTGTGCAGGGGCTGTCTTTCTCTTAACCACCACAACACCGTCAGACAGCTTTCTTAATTCTTTCTCTGTCGGGATGCCGCTAATCTTTACTGCATATGTCTTTGGAATTTTATGGCGCGGGTGTGCAAGGCGGTAGGCAAAATCTCCGTCATTTGTTAGAAGAAGGATGCCCTCGGTATTAAAATCAAGCCTCCCCACAGGATAGACCTTCTTCTTTATCCCTTTAAGCAGGTCTATTACAGTGGGTCTCCCCCTGTCATCCTTTACTGTTGTAACACAGCCCTTCGGTTTATTTAATAATATATAAACCTTTTGACCTGACTCCCTAATCTTTTTTCCATCAACCCTTATATCATCTGTCTGCGGGTCTGCCTTTGCACCAAGCTCTTTGACTACATTGCCGTTTACCAAAACCCGCCCTTCAAGTATTAATCTCTCAGCCTCTCTACGGGATGCAATCCCTGCCTGTGATATAATCTTCTGGAGTCTTATGAGGTTTCCACTATCTTTACTCTCTTTCATCTGATTCACCCTGCCCGCCGCTGCTGTTATCAATATCTTCTGCCTCATCAGACTCGGGGTAAATCTCCGTATCCTTAAACTCTGTCTCTTTCTGAATTGTCTCTTCCTGAAGCTTCAATTCACCCTGAACCTTTTCTTCTTGTGTCTCCGTATCTGCTTTTTGCGTATCTTCTTTTAATTCTTCAAGAGTCGGGAGGTCTGTAAGGCTCTTTAGTCCAAAGTATTCAAGAAATTTCCTTGTAGTCCCATACATCATGGGCCTACCAGGAACCTTTTTCCTCCCCATATTTTTTATAAGGTTTTTTTCTGAGAGGGTCTTTACGACACCCCCTGAATCCACACCCCTTATCTCCTCCATCTCTATCCTTGTTATTGGCTGTTTGTATGCGATAATTGATAATGTCTCAAGAGAGGCATGGGAAAGCTTTGAGCCTTTATCAATCTTATAAAATTTCTTTATCCATTCAGCATATTCAGGCCTCGTGCATAACTGATACCCCTCCGCTATCTCAACAAGCTGAACACCGCGGCCATTGTAATCTGCCTTAAGTTCATCCAATATCCCCTTTATTTCAGCCTTGTTCATCTCCCCGTTAAACACCTCGCCTATCTTTTCCAGAGTGATGGGGCTGTCGGCTATAAAAAGTATGTTTTCAATTATTGACCGTGCTGTATTCAGATCCATTTTTAGTCTCCTCCACTGCCTTAAAGATTCTTATTGTGCTAAACCTCTTTGTCTGCTGAATCTTGACAAGTTTTAGCCTTATCAGTTCCAGAAGAGCAAGAAATGTGGCTATAAGCTCCATCTTCCGCGTCATATCAGAAAAGAGTGATTCAAATAAGATATAGGGCGAGTTACCCAATGCCTCCATTATGTAGTTTATTCTTTCAGTAACCGAAACCTCATCTACAGAGATTTCAAATATATCACTGCTTTTTATATTCTTTATTACATTTTTAAATGCACTCAGGAGGTCAAATATGCTTACCTCTATCAAAAGCTCATCCTCATCAGGAAGCTCATTCTCCGACTTTCTCGTAAATACATTTTTATAGGCTATCTCCTTATCCCTTAGCAATCCTGCGGCCTCCTTATACTTTTTATACTCAAGGAGCTTTCGGACAAGCTCCTCCCTCGGGTCCTCACCCTCCTCTTCCATATCGGTGCCGACCTCAGATTTTGGCAGGAGTGTCCTTGATTTTATATAAATCAGGGTTGATGCCATAACAAGAAATTCCCCTGCAATCTCCAGATTGAGGTTTTTCAGCAGTTCAATATACTCCAGATACTGCTGTGTTATAAAGGCAATCGGGATATCGTATATGTTTATTTCATGCTCCTTTATCAGGTGCAGGAGGAGGTCAAGGGGGCCTTCAAATATGGGTAGTTTTATCTGATATGTCATGGATTGTGCGGTGTATTAAGCAATCGTTAATCCTGGATTATAGCAGGGGTTTTTACTGCCTCAATGATAGCATTATTTCCGTATTTGCTCTTGTTATATTTAAAATAATTATAAAATGTCAGAACCCTGTTTACATAACCCTCTGTCTCTGAAAACGGGGGAACATTTCTTTTATAGGATAAAACCTTATGCTCGCCGGCATTATAGGCAGCCAGTGAGAGCCTCACATTGCCATTAAACATCATGAGCAGATACCTCATATACCTTATCCCCCCTTCAATATTATCATAGGGGTCAAAGGGGTCTGATACATCATAAGCCCTTGCCGTTGCCGGCATAAGCTGCATCAACCCCTTGGCGCCTTTTGGGGATATTGCCTTTGAATTGAAATTGGATTCTGTCTTTATTATCGCCCATATAAGGTCAGGGTCAACATCGTGTTTACTCGCAGTATGCTGAATTTTTCTATACAGTATATCTTTATTTACCTGTATCTTGCGGGCTGCCAGAGAGTCAGAAGATTCTGTCTTCTGCTTCTTCTCTTCTTTTTTAGCCGTTTCTTTTATCTTTATATACTTGTTGTGCGTTGGTGCATCAGTAAAAAAGATAGAGCCGTTTTCATCCACATACATATACAGGTCGGCACTGCATCTGCCCGAAAAAATCAGCGTAAAAACAATAATCAATGAAAATATCAGTTGCATTTTCTTCATCCTTTCTTAATTTATATAATCTTTTACAGCCCCTGTCTTAGCCTTTGACAGCAGTTTAATCTTTGCCCTCTTTTCTATCTGTCTTACCCTCTCCCTTGATAATCCAACCTTTTTTCCTATCTCCTCCAGTGTCATCGGCTCTCCTCTAAACCCAAACCTCATTTTTAATACCTTCTTCTCACGAGGACTAAGCTCACTCAGAAGCCCATCTATCTCCTTTTTAAATGACGAAAAGAGGAGGTCTTCATCCACCGGATGCTCCGTTGATGATGTAAGCATGTCCAGATAACTTGTCTCATCATTCTCCTTTAAGGGGGTATCAAGAGACAGATGGAATCTGTAAACCCTCATTACAGACTCTACATCTTCAGGAGAAATCTTTAATGAATTTGCAACATCTTCAGTTGTAGGCTCTCTCCTTAAAGAAAGCAAGAGTTCCCTATATTTTGCACTTACCTTATGCAGAAGTCCAGCCTGTTTAATCGGCAGCCTGACACTCCCTGCCTGCTCTGCAAGTGCATGAAGTATAGACTGCCTTATCCACCATACCGCATAGGTTATAAATTTTACACCCCTCTGCGGGTCAAATCTCTTCGCCGCCTCTATCAAGCCTATGTTCCCCTCATTTATTAAATCTGGAAGGGATAAGCCGCATCCCTTATACCTGTTTGCAACACTTACCACATATTTCAGGTTCCGACTTACAAGCTCATTCAATGATTTCTGGTCGCCTTTTGCCGCCAGAATCTTTTCTTCCTTGCCGCTTAGTGGTTTGATACTGCTTATATCCTTCAGATATGCCCATAATGGGTCAAAATCGTAATAGTCCTCTTTCCTATTGATTGTCATTTTTTGCCATTTTTTTTATATTCTCTATATCGGCAATTCTAACCGTTGCTGTATTAAAATATCTGCTGGTTGGATATTTTTCTTTAAGCCTTTTAAATTCAGCCAATGCATTTTTAAAGCTGTCCTCCCTGTAATAAGATTCTGCAAGATAATATATTGCCTCATCCTCATAAGGCTCTCCGGGATATTCTGTGAGCAGACTGTTCATCCGGCTTATAACGGATTGATAGGAGGCTGTCCTGAAATAAAACTTGCCTATAAAAAATATATGCCCGGACAGGGTCTTCTTGCACTCCTCTATCTTCTTTTCAGATACCTCATAGAACTGGCTTTTTGCATAATCAGGATTTGAGACGATTTTTTTAAATTCCTCAAGGGCATTCTTTGTAAATGTCTGGTCTCTGTCCGCAGGCTTCATCTCGCTAAATTCAGACATCCCCTTATAGAAACGGGATTTTAGGGTGTCCTTGTGAACAGGGTATAGTTCATAAAACTCCTTATACTGAAAAGCTGCCTCCTGAAACTTATCAGCCCTGAAAAGGGAATCCGCCATCCCCATCATTGCATATATCCTTAATTTACTGTCAGGATGGTCATCCAGCAGCTTTTTAAAATTTTCCTCAGCCCTATCAAACCTCCTGTTTGCAAAATTCTTCTGCCCTTCATTCAAAAGCTCAAAATCTGTCTTTGCCTCTTTGACAGAACAACCATTTAGGATAAAAAATGCAGCAAAAAATAAAAAACTTAATTTGAAACCACAGATGGACACAGATGGACACAGATAAAAAACCTTTTTTATTTTTTCTATATATCTGTGTTTATCCGTGTTCATCTGTGGTTAATTTTCTCTTTAATTAAAAA
>JACRGN010000211.1 GCA_016234205.1 Nitrospinota bacterium
TGCTGATGTGAATAAGTTTTTTGATAATCCTGATGATGAAAGGACATTAAAGTTTATTAACGGAGAGATGATTTATTAAAAAATATTTTTAGATAAAAATATTTTTTGCTTGCGATTTTTAAAATAGTATTTTATACTTGCATCTAAATTGTAGGGAACAGTTAACATAGTTAACTGAACAAATATTAAAATAAATCTAATAAGGAGGGTTTTATGGGCAAACCAATGACAAAGTCTCAGATTGCGGATCAAGTTGCAAAGAAGGCAGGTATTACAAAGAAAGCAGCAGGACAAATTCTCGACGATCTTGCAGCTCTTGCTTACAAAGAGGCAAAAAACAATTTCACACTCCCTGGCCTCGGTAAATTGGTTCTGGTAAACAGAAAGGCAAGGATGGGAAGGAATCCTCAGACAGGTGCGGCTATCAAAATCCCCGCAAAGAGGGTAGTAAAATTCAGAGTTGCTAAGGCATGTAAGGACGCAGTATTAGGCAAGAGATAATGGCTTTGTAAATTATTAAATGTAAGGGCAGACATCTAAAAGGGTATCCATTTTACGGATACCCTTTTTTATTGTTGAATTGCAAGATGAAGAATCAATACATTGAAACACATATTGAGTCTGAGATTAGGACATTCAAGGATGCGGGCATAGAAGATTTATACATCAGTCAAAAGGGTATTTTCTTAACAGAAAGACTTGCCCGCATACAGGAGGCTGTAGATAAAAAGGGGGTTGGCGAGGGGCAGGGCTTTCTGTTGATGGTTCTTTATATATTTCAGTTTATTGAAAATGAATCATCCCTTGTTGATAAAATATTAGACTGCCTCTCCTTTACAGGCTGGCCGTTAAAAAGATTTTTACCACTTCTTGATAAAAACAGCCTTGATGAAAAAATAAAATCAGCAATTTATATCTATAATGAAATTTATAAAAACAGCAAGCTTGCTGAGAGCGATGCCTCATTCATCCTGACGATTTATAATGAGCTTAATCTGCAAAAGGACAGAAAAAATGAATTGGAAGGTATTGTTGAAAAAGCAAAGAGAAATTACAGCCAGATAGGCATTGGCTATGACCTTGAAAGAAGTAGGCTGATTAAATCACTTGCAGATAAAAACAGCAGGCGCGTCAAACTAAATCTTCAAAACATTGCAATTATACCAACTGAACTCTGTCCAAATAACTGCCGTTTTTGCCTTTCTCCATGGAAGGCAGATGTATCCGAAAGAGGGCGTAAGGCAGATAAAGATTATCAGGAATTGATGGATAAAATTATCAGGTTTGCTGAGGATAAGAAGATTACACTTACTATTACTGGCGGGGAACCATTCCTTGAAATGGAGAGGGTTTTGTATCTCCTGAAAAGATGTAAGACAAGGATTGAGGCAACAACAAGCGGGATATGGGCGGATGAAAAGGAAAAGACAGAAAATATTTTGAAAAGGATTAATGAGGCAGTAAAAGGAAAAAATTTTATTTTGCAGATAAGCCTTGACGCATTTCATCAGGAAATGATCTTTAAAGAGGGTATTCTGAATGAGAATATTCCTTTAAATAATATTGCGAATATAATAGAGATTAGCCAGAAGAAATTCCCAAATATAATGTTATGCCTGCTTTTAAAATACACACGCTATCATGACCCGTTTGTCAGGCTTCTTAAGGAGCTTGAGGCGCGCGGCTTTAAATGGAGCCTTAAAGATAAACAGTTTAACCCAAGACTTACTGTGCCTGCTGCAGGCGTTGACGGAAATCTTATAATGAAACCTGCCTTGCAAAAGGCATTTCTAAAACTTGAAAATACACATCCACAGGCAAAGCCGATATTTATCATGTATACACAGATGGAAAGGATTGGAAAGGCTGTCTTGCTTGAGGAGTTTGAATTTCCTGTCCACAAGGAAAGGCTGCAAAGGTTTTTGGAAGGAGAAGATAATAGCGAAAAATTTCCCTTGTCCAATATTGAGGTGAGCGATGACGGCAATGTATATCCAGAGGCATATTCATTGTATTCATGGTCTTTGGGTAATATATGGGAGGCGAGTCTTGATGAGATTTATAAGCTTGCAGAATATGACCCGCTTATAATAGCTCTTGCTGAAGAGCCGGCAAGGATAAGGGATATTGCATTTAGATTGAAGCCAGAATTACATGATGAAGTGAATGGATTATCATCGCCTATTTCTGCTGTGTATAAGATGCTTGAAGGGCATGAGATGAGGCTGAGGATTACAGAGGAGCTGATTAAATAGATTATGAAAGACACAGATATCTCAAAAGCCATAAAGATACTAAAACAAGAAATCAAGAAATGGCGGCAGCCCATTGTAACAGAGGTGTCAAATAAAACCAGAAGCCCATTTCAGGTGCTTATCTCCTGCATCCTTAGCCTTCGCACAAAGGACTCTACAACAGCAGGCGCATCTTACAGACTCTTTAAACTTGCATCAACACCTCATGGGATGTGCAGGCTTGATGTAAAGGAGATCGAAAAAACAATTTATCCTGTTGGTTTTTACAGGACAAAGGCAAAGAATATAAAGGCAATATGCAGGGATTTGATAGAACGATATAATGGCATTGTTCCTGATGAGATAGACGAACTTCTAAGATTTAAAGGCGTTGGAAGAAAGACAGCAAATCTTGTTGTTACACTCGGCTATAATAAATACGGCATCTGTGTTGATACCCATGTCCACAGGCTCACAAACAGGTGGGGTTATGTTAAGACAAAGACACCAGAGGAAACAGAGTTTGCATTAAGGAAAAAACTGCCGAAGAGATATTGGAGGATACTCAATGACCTCCTTGTTACTTATGGCCAGAACCTCTGCAAACCGATTTCACCGCACTGCTCTGAGTGTAGGATTTACAGGTATTGTAAGAGGGTAGGTGTGGAAAAACGGAGATAATGAAAAGATATTTCACTAATAAAAACGCAATAATATATGTTAAATAAATCTCCCCCCTGCTTAATACATGCAGGGGCAGGCTCTAACCCCTCAAATCCCTTCATCCCCCCTTTTATAAAGGGGGGTGAGGGGGGATTAAAGAGGGAACACACCCCTTTATCCCCTCTTAATAGAGGGGAAAGTTTCCCCCTTCCTGCCTGTCGGCAGACAGGTGAAAAAGGGGGATTACGGGGGATTGTGATTTAATGTGTTTGTTTTAATTGCTAAAATTTATGTTGTTTCTGCAAGACAGATGGGTTATGATAAGTTGAAGGTGTTATAGAGATTTTATGAAGCAAGCGCCATCATTAGCCAAGCTTACAAAGCCTAAATCAGCAAATGTGTTGCTCAGAAAA
>JACRGN010000216.1 GCA_016234205.1 Nitrospinota bacterium
CCCATATCCCTTTCCTCTGGCTTCACGATGACAGGTTACCCTGTCAGGTGCAGAGTTCAGTTCTGATGTGGTGGCTAACCTTTCATCAGGTTGGATTCTCACCAACTGGATATTACAAGCTTCTCTTGGCGCACTCAAGACTTGACCCCATACCCCGCCACTGTTCCCGTTCCCGTTCTTTTCCCAAAAAACCAAATTTCCAAATGACCTACTCACTGCCCACCGCGAACGCATCGGACATAGTAGCTGTAAGACTTATTGCCGTAGTAGACATAGCCATAGTGGAAATACACACTCCACGCAGAGGACGAACCGTAGGCGTAGGTAGTAGACGACCAATAGTAGGACGAATTTGCATTTGGAAAATATGTTGTATCAATGGATGGATTATATTTTGTATCATCTGTTATTGATTCCAGTTCCTTTATATTTGGAAGCCTCCAGTCTGTGTATCCTGCAAGAGAAAGCCCTTCGCAATAAGTCAGGGCTGACCCCCATGCCATTGAACCACCCTCTCCCTTCTGCCACATAAGTCCTGTGTTACTATCGGTTACAGTTCCATTTCCATTGTCAGTAAAACTTCCTGCTATTGCATCCTGATTTGCAGATAAAAGAATAACTGCAATTATAAAAAACATTCTTAAATTTATCATTTTTCTATCCTCCTTTAAAATAGAGAGACGCAAATAAAGGAAAAAGGGGAAAGTATGGATTTTATTTTATCCTTTATCCTTTATCCTTTCTTAATCTCCGTAATAACCCTTCTTTTTAATCCTGGTGGATAATAGCCGCTCTCTGCAATAACAATATACGGTTGCCCTGCAAAGAGCGCCTTCTTTTTGAAATTCTTTAGCATCCTGACAGGAAAACCACACTGCTTCCCCATTCCTCTTGTCTCCTTCATCATCTTCATCCTGAAAAGAGGGGCAAATTTTTCTGCCTCTTTTCCATAAAATTCACAAAACCTCCCTATCTGGAAAAATAGGCAGTAATCCTTATATCTCTCTATAAACCATTTGTATTGACTTCTAAGATTTGGCGGGTAAAAGGGTGGTTCATATTGTGGGACCAGTCTATCCGACTCATCAAGGGTAAAGATGTGTTTCAGATAGGGGTATTTTTCAAATAGACTTTTTGTAAGATTATGTGCATTGGCATGTTTAAAATGACCGAGATAAGATGCCAGAACCTGTCTGAGTTTAGCTATCATTTCTCCCCGAAGATGAATAATACAGTATTTTTTACTGCCGATTTTCCCTTCAACTATCATTCTTTTACTAAACCACTTCAATCTTGATTTAAGATTGCCTGCCACTCTGTTCCGCACAAGAATATAATTGTGCCTGATGATATATCCCAAAAAATCAGCACCATCACTGACTCTTTTTAAGAAAAATTTTGATTTCAAAGAAAGGACAAGCTTCCGAGCAAGAAAATCCTCAATTTTATCCTTCATTTCAAGCAACCGTTCTTTCCGCCGGTCCAGAAGGATAAAGTCATCTACATACCGGAGATAATATTTTGCCTTCAGTGTATGTTTTACATACTGGTCAAGTTCATTCAAATAGACATTGGCAAAGAACTGAGAGGTAAGATTTCCTATAGGGAGACCTTTGTTAGCAGGTGTATGAAACAGGGTCTTATGAGGTGGAATTTTTTTTAGCAATTCAGGATTACCCTTATAAATATAGTTAAGTGTATTATTGTAGTTGATAATCTTTCGGGTCAGCTCCATAACAGTCTCATCCTTTACATGTCTTTCAATTATTTTCAGGAGTATCTCTTTATCTATACTCATGAAAAAACTTTTGATATCAAGTTGAATGAACCAGGCAGGGATACGACCTCCGAGGGT
Source organism: Nitrospinota bacterium (assembly GCA_016234205.1). Taxonomy (GTDB): domain Bacteria; phylum Nitrospinota; class Nitrospinia; order UBA9942; family UBA9942; genus UBA9942. The sequence goes on from JACRGN010000216.1 coordinate 1,856, forward strand.
AACACAATTCATAAAGGACTTTAGCCTCATAGCGGCAGCATGAATCCCCTTGCCTTTTCTGCAGGCGTGAGAATCGTAGATAAACTTAGGTTCAAAAATCTTCTCAAGTTTAGGAACAAGAAGATGATGAATTACCCTATCGCTGAAATCGGCGGCAAAGACTTCTCTCATTTTAGGAGTATGGGTAACAAAACAGACGGAGCGGGATGGCTGATAAGAGCCGCTACTTAAAGACCTGATGAGGTCAAACAGGTTTTTAAGAAGGTTTACCTCAAATCTCAGGGCATTAATGGTATTTCGCTTCCTTTTTCTACAAGTGATATATGCTTCATAAACAGACTTAAAGGAGAAAATACCATGATGATCACTTTCCACCGCGAATGCATCGGACATAGTTGTTGTTTGACTTATTGTTGTTGTTGACATTGCCATTGTTGAAATTCACATTCCACGCATTGGACGAATTGTTGGCGTTTGTAGTAGACGACCAATAGTTTGACGAATTTACCCATCCACTTTACGGCATTTATGCCCACCATAAACCGATCCATGCTCCCCTCACCTCAATCCTCTCCCCAGAGGGGAGGTGAGGGGGGTACGATTTATTGAATATTAATGCCCCTGACAATGATTGATAATCATAGTCAAGGGCGGGACGGGCGCACAGTGATCTTGGGCTCACTCGCCAATGCTTGCGCCTTTGGCGATTCTGTCCCTTTTTCCCTTTGGCTCTTTAGCCATCCCTCACTCTGTTTGCTTATTTCTACTGTCAGGCCGGCAGCATGCTGAAATTGCTTAAAGCTATTGAATGCCTTAACCTCCTTTCCTATCATTATCATCAGTTTCATCTCTTCGCTCTTATCTCTTAACTCGGTTAATATAGGAATCTTGTCCCGCATTGAATTTGCCTTGATAACCATAACTGCAAGGCTGCGAGATAAGTTTCTTAAATCACTTCCTATGGTATATTTATGATACTTGGAAAAACCTCTGACTACCTGTTCTATATAAACTGTCAACTCTACTGTCCTTTTATATATTGGAAGGTTTTCGTAATGAGCCATATTCTAATGACCAATGCTAATGACCAAATAATCAAATAACCAACTCACTGTCCACCGCGAATGCATCGGACATAGTAGCTGGAAGACTTACCGTAGCCGTCGACATAGCCATAGCTGAAATTCACACTCCACGCATCGGACGAATAGTTGGCGACGGTAGTAGACGACCAATAGTAGGACGAATTTGTATTTGGGAAATAGGTTGTGTTTATTGCATGATTATATGTTCCATAATTGACTATACTTATCAACTCCTTCTTTGATGGAAGTCTCCAGTCGCTCTGCCCGCCGAGAGTGAGATTGTCGCAGTAAGTTCCGGCATCACTCCATGTCCTCGGTGTATTATCGTCCTCCTTCTGCCAGATAAGACCTGTTACATTATCCGTAATCGTCCCATTTCCATTGTCTGTATATGATGGCGGGTTAATTGTATAGTCATGGTCTTCACCAAATGTGGTTGTATATGAGGTTGTCTGTCCTGTATCGGGGAGTTTGAGCATAGTCCATGCTGATGTTGTAGTAGTCGTTCCTGTGGTCGTGGTGGTTGTCCCTGTAGTTGTAGTTTCTGTAGTAGTTGTTGTCGTGCCCGTGGTTGTCCCCCCTGTTGTGGGTGTTTGTGAAAATTTCTGTATGCGATAGTTCGTACCCGTATGGGACCAACCTAGAAATCCTCCCTCAGCCACATAGACATTTCCCGAAGAATCCACTCCTGCACTCACCGGCATCGCAAATTGACCGTCTCCTGAGCCATTTGAACCCCATTTTGTTATAAATGTGAAATCAGGGCTTAATTTCTGAACAACACTGTTATAGGAATCAAGTATAAACATATTCCCTGACGAATCTACGGCTATTGCCTCAATATACCCAAACTTACCATCTCCTGAATTTACTTGTGAGCTATCCGAACCGGCATGCGTTGATCCGCTCCACTTTGATATAAATGTGCCGTTAGAGTCATATTTCCATATACCATGAGCATGAACATCGCTTTCAAGTAAATAAATAATTCCTGATGAATCTATAGTTATCCCTTTTCCAAGCCTTCCTTCTGCTGCATACCATTTGGTTATAAATGTGCCATCAGAGCTAAATTTCTGGATGCGATTTTTAGCAGGACTACCAATCTCATCAGGACCATCAAGCACATAGACATTCCCCGATGAATCTACTGCCACTCCTCCTGGGCTACTAAACTGACCATCTCCTGTGCCTTGTGAACCCCATTTTGTTATAAATGTGCCATTGGAATCGAATTTCTGTATACGCCAATAACCATCATTCACATAGATATTTCCCGATGAATCTACTGCTATTTTCATATTGTTACCGAAAAATTGACCATCTCCGGTTCCGCGTGACCCCCATTTTGTGACAAATTTATAGTTTGTAGATACGGTCGTAGTTGTCCCTGTGGTCGTTGTCGTGCCATCATCTGACTTTAGCGTCAGTATTAATAGAGGATTGTATGTCAGTTCCTGTATCTGTTCTTTTGTGCAAAGTTGATTGCCGCATGATGCCTTGGCTACCGCTCTCTCTTTCTTACCCTTTCGAACTTCAATATGTAAATGGGGAGCTACTCCACCTTTATTCCCTGTCTTCCCAATAGAATCTCCTGTTTTAACACTACCCCCTGCAATCAAATTAGTAGAATCAAGATGCAGATAAATTAAAGTCGCGTCTTTATTTTTATTATAAATAGCTACAGTGCCTACACCTGTGCCGTTTTCAGCAGTTAAAACATCGCCATCTATAACCGCATATATCGTATGAAGCCCTGCTGAACTCCCCTGCTTTGAGCGAAAGTCTATACCGGCATGAAACTTTGATCCAACCATGTCCCAATATTGTTTATCGTAAGGGTCTGTCCAGTTTAAAATTAATGCACCCGGATTATTGTTCTTTAAATCTGTTGTCTCTGGTAATTTGAATAATGCCCTGGCTAACTGCTCAACGGTAATAATACAACCGGTGCAGTTGTTTTCTAAAGCAGTATTATAAGTGGTAAAACCGCCGGTTTGAGGGGTGCTAAAGGCAACGGGAGTATCTAACTTGATTCCCCTATTATTCGCATACTGGTTAGCTGCACTGTCTAATTTAGGGACATTATTCATATTAACAGCACTCAATTCTGAAATAATGTTTACTCCATTTTTTGCTCCACTGTAACCTTTGCCATCCATAACACCATCAGATAAGTCTTTGCTTACTGCTTTAAGTGCCTTAGAAGTAGAAGTGGAAAGAGTCTTCTTAATAGTATTTATAATAGTAGAAACACCTCCAAGAACAGCTTTATGTTTCTTCTGTCCTTGCTGTGTCTTATGCAAAACCTCTGATTTTTTTTCTATCTTTTGAGAATCAAGAGGAAGGTCTGCTGCAGGGTCAAATCCATAAAAATCTGCTGCATTTGCTATTGCATTTGTTATCGCCTTGTTTGGTGTAAGCCCTTCATTCGCTATAGCGTCTTTTACAGCAAAGGCAAGAGCATCCGTTATAGGGGTTACAGCAACCTCAGTTGATCCAATTGGCGATATTCCTGTTATTTCATCCGATTCGGTTAATGTTACCGCCTCATTTGTTTCTTCATCAGTATAAGAGCCTCCGGCAGCAACCACCTCAAAAGGACCTGATTCGCCGGCAGGAATAGAGATACTAAAGGTTCCATCAGTTGATGTGATAACAGGTCCTGCCACAAGACTCCCTCTTGAGCCATCATCTCCAATAATGTAAATATAAACCTTTGCACCGCTGACAGGTCCTTTACTTACTACACCTGTTAATGTTGAAGGAGTTGTAGTTCCGTCATTACTGCCTCCCCCGCCTCCGCCCCCGCCGCATCCTGCAAGCAGGCTCAGGGAGAAAATAAGTGTAAGTGTAAGTGTAAGTGAGAGGAAAAAATTATTTTTAGGGGTGGTTAAACTGACTGACTGACTGACTGACTGACTGACTGACTGACTGACTGACTGAGCAAGGTTCGTGCCTTTTTGGCAGGCTCAGGATGGAAATAATATTGTTTTAGTATAATTAACCCTCCTTGAATTACCCCTGATAGAAGCATTCAGGGGCTTCAGCTTTCAGCCTTCAGCGCCGACCTTTATGGTCGGCTGCGGGGGATAAACCCCCGCGCTACATAGCCGTCAGCAGTCTTTCTTTAGCTAAGAACTGATTACTGATGGCTCCTTTTGTGTAAGGTTGGATAATCAAATTATGGGGAAAATATATCACAATAGAATATTTTGTCAAGAATTTTCAGGACAAAAATTTAATTTTAACCACTGAATAATCTTTTTATAATTTACCCCTTTATTACACCCAGAGGTTTCAATCTCGCCACCTTCTTTGAAATACCTGCATTATGAACTACATTTACAACCTCAGTAACATCTTTATAAGCCTCTGGAAACTCTTCTCTTAAAGTCTCTCTCCCTGCAGCACGACAGTATATCCCCTTCTCCTCTAATTCCCTGTGTATCGCCCTCCCCTTTGTTGCCTTTATAGCCGCATGCCTGCTTAAGCATCTCCCTGCACCATGACAGGTGCTTCCAAATGTCTCATCCATTGCCCTTTGCGTTCCAACCAGTATATAAGATGCCCTCCCCATATCTCCGGGGATTATTACAGGCTGACCGATTTCCTTATATACAGAAGGAGTCTCAGGGTGTTCTGGAGGAAATGCCCTTGTTGCACCCTTTCTATGGACTGCAACCTTTTTCTTCTTTCCATTTACAATATGGTCTTCTATCTTGACAATGTTATGGGCAACATCATAGATTAAATCCATCCCCAAATCTTTTGAAGAGAGGCTGAGTGTCTTCATAAATACATCCCTTGTCCATACCATCAGAAATTGCCTGTTTGCCCATGCGTAATTTGCAGCTGCCCTCATTGCAGAAAGATAATCCTGCCCTTCTGGAGAATTTATAGGTGCACATGCAAGCTGTCTGTCAGGCAGTTTTATGCCGTATTTATCTATGGCAGTTTCCATCACCTCAAGATAATCTGTGCATACCTGATGCCCAAATCCCCTTGAGCCTGAATGTATCATCACTGTTATGCTCCCCTTTTCAATATCCATGATACTTGCAGCCTTTTTATCGTATATCTCATCCACATACTGGATTTCAAGAAAATGATTTCCTGAACCGAGTGTCCCGCTCTGCCTCTTTCCCCTCTCATAAGCCCTGTCACTTACCTTGTCAGGGTCTGCCCCTGATAGACAGCCGCCGGCTTCAGTATGCTCCAAATCCTCCTTTGTCCCATGACCCCTTTCTACAGCCCATCTCGCCCCTTTTATCAAAAGCTCCATTTCTTCCTGACGGGAGAGGTTTATCTTCCCCTTAGAGCCTACCCCTGAAGGAATTTCTGAATAGAGATTATTAACCAGTTCCTTTATTCTGTCTTTTATATCCTTTAATAATAAATTACTTCTTACAAGCCTTACCCCGCAGTTTATATCGTAACCTGTCCCCCCGGGCGATACCACACCCTCATTAATATCTGTGGCTACAACTCCGCCAATCGGAAGGCCATAACCAAAGTGCATATCAGGCATGGCAAGAGATGCCTTTAAAATACCCGGAAGAAATGCACCGTTTGCCACCTGCTCAATTGATTGGTCTGCCACTATCATTTTTAAAAGTGCCTCGTCTGTATAAATAATACCAGGCACCCTCATCCCCTCTTTGTAGCTTATGGGTATCTCCCATCTATAGTCATCAATCTTTTTTAATGGCACTGCCATAAAATTCACCACCTTTCTTTTAAAAATCTATCCGTATTTCTCATCTCAACCCATACACCGCATTATCCTTCCCAAAATTGATAATCAATGGTATCTGGCTATGACCAATATTTTTTGAAATTTCTGCTGTGGTCAATTTTGTGTATTCACCAAGTTCTATTAAACCAACCTTTCTATCATTATTTTTATCCGCCTCTACCTTGTTATTCAATCCATCAAGTAATGAATAGGTGAATAGTCCATTCCCCTTATACCCATCTAATGCCTGTTGTGTTGAGCTGGCAGATGCGTATATATGCAGCCCCATCTTCTTCGCAAGCACAGACATCCTTGCGTCATAAAGTCCACTTACAATATAATCAACGCCCCCCGCATGGCATGTGTCAAAGATAAAAAGCTGGTTTAAAGACTTAATCTTCTTTGACATCTCCACTATCTCATTGGAGCTTATCAGACTGTTATTGTCCACCGTGCCGTTAAAGTCATGGGTCAGCATATAATACTGATTCTGCAGAAGTATTCCATGCCCTGCTACAAATAGAATAAATCCATCAGTAGGTTTGATTGTCTTTGCAAGTTCGGCAATCTTGTTCAGGATGTTCGTCTTGCTCGCATCCTTATCTGTTAATAGTTCATGGTGAATATTTTGAGTTTTATATAAAGTGGCAGATTGCTGAAGGAGTTTCTCCTTGAAGTCATTTGCATCTTTCATTGCATATTTCAGATTAACGCTATTATCTTTATACTGGTCAATGCCAATGGAGAGGATATAAAGGTGGGAGTCTTCAGGTTTAAGGGTTGAGTTGAAAGTAATAGTCTTCATGTAACTCTGAACAGTGTTATTGATATTAAAGGCAGTAAGACTGACTTCGTTTTCACCTGGTATAGCCTCTATTTCCTTACAGTCTTCAAAGGACTCTCCTTTGGATTTACTGGTGATTGGACTTATTTCAGTCTTCCCGCTTATTTTTAAATCACGAATATCTTCATAGATTGCTCTACTGTTTAATGCTATTATTTGAGTCTTTTCACCTGTTGTTTTTGCTACCTCTCTGTAGAATCCGTCAGACTGAATTAACTTACCGTTGTGGAAAAGCCTTACTTCCCCAATGCCACCTCCTGTGCTTTTTGCCTTATAGCAGACTTTGACCTTAGATTCGTTTATGGTTGATGCAATCGGGTTTATCTCTACAACAGGCGGAGGGCTTTTTATTGCATCCTGCATCGTGATTGTAACAAGCCCGCTTATGTCATCTCCTCTTAATTTTGCTGCAACTATGTCAGGGCGGTAAAAGACATCGTAGAATGCCCCAGCCGTATACACGCTTTCTCCCAGCATGACGTTCAGGTACTTATGGCCATTAGCTGATGCATTGTAATAGCCCTCGGTTGTGATTGCCAGCCATTCGCCATCCTCAAACGCTACCATCATCATAATCTCCTCTTCTGACTCAATGTCCCAAATCCTTATTGAGGCATCCGGGCTGAAAGAGACCATCCGTCTGCCGTCTTTAGAAACTATACCCTCGTCTGCTAAAAAAGAATAGAAAGAGAGTTTCCCCTTAAACTTTTTTACTATTTGGCCTGTTTTTAAGTCCCAGAGATTCATAATTCCTTCTTCACCCTCGCCGCATAACACGTATCTTCCATCAGGAGAAAGAGTTGGCTTGCGTGGTAATTTACCGCCGAATGTCCTTATCGTCTCGCTGGTCTCAATGTCCCAGAGCCTGATAGCGGTGGAACCAATCTTTTCACCAGCCTGCGAGATGAAATGCTTCCCATCAGGCAGAAAAGCAACACGCTCGACAATAGGAACAAAAGAAAAACTTTTCTTATACTCGAATTTTCTCAACTCCCAGCCCGTTTCCATGTTCCAGAGTTTGATACTGCTTTGATAGGCTGCGAGCGCAAGTTTACCATCTTGAGAGATAGCAACGCTTTGCACCGATGTCGCAACCCCCTCGAATGCGCGGGTTTTGGGAATCTGTAATTCTCTAATTACCCTACCGCTCTCAATATCCCAAAGCCGCAGAACACCACTGAACCATGTCCCGTCATCCTCTCCACCGCCTACAAGTATACGTGTGCCGTCCGGAGTGATTGCCGCCGTGTTGAGGAATTCATTATCGTTAACGCCCCTGAATGTCCTGACAAGCCTGCCGCTCTCAATATTCCAAATTTTTACTGCGCCACCACCGCTGGCAGAGACAACATGGCTTCCATCAGTGGTAAAAAACACTGACAGTACAGCCTTCTTATGTCTTCCCTTGTCTGTTTTCTCAGATGCTTCAACGCTCCAAATCTTTCTGCCCTCAGAGATGTCCCATATAATCAGTTCCCCGCTAACTTTACCAATTGCAACATGTCTGTCTTTGGGAGAATACGCGATGCATGAAATAATGGGTGAGGGGCGGTTGATCTGCATTCCGAATTCACCTGGTTTCAATCTAATTTCAGGGATTTCAGGGGTAAACGCACACGAGGCAAGAAAGAGGATTGAAAGAATAGATAAGATTCTTGGCAGGGTCATTTTATTAAATATTTTCATTTCACCCTCCCTAATTCAAAGGTTTTTCAACTTTTTATCCTTAATCTTTCTCCCTGAAAAACACAGAACTTGCCGAATAATTTAAAGAGATTATTCTTAACGGACTGCAAAAACCTGTTCTTCGTTCACGAGTTCAGTTGCATACATAAGAACTGCCTGAATATCCTCCCTTTCAAGTTCGGGATAGTCTTCTAAAAGTTCTTCAACCGTAACTCCACTGGCAAGTGCCTTTAATATCTGCTCTACCGTGATCCTTAATCCCCTGATTATTGGTTTTCCCACCATCACTTCAGGGTTTACAATAATACGATTTAATAAATCCTCTTTTCCCATATTTAATCCCTCCTTATTATTGCGCTTAATGCCTATAGGAAATTATAAAAATTTGCCACAGACTTACACAGATTTTTTAAATATTTTTTCTTGTTTTATTTTTTAGTCTGTGCAGGTCTGTTGTAAATAAGTCTTTGTTCTTAATATATTCCCAAACCCCCCTTTTGTCAAATGAGTGCCGTTACAACTTGAAATAGACAACATTAGGCATCTGTCTAATGTTATATCACTTCCTTCCAAAGCAAAATTTATCTTTAGGTAGAATTAGTTGTAACGGTATAAGCAGGATTGCGTGATATAATAATTGTGAAAATTATTATAAAAGCATTAGACAGGATTAACATGATAAACAAGATGAATTAAAAGCATTTTTTCTTCTTATGTTAATCCTCTTAATCCTGTATATCCTGTCTAAATTCAGATTTTTATTTATATGGAATCTTCTAAGAATTTTGCAGAGGTGGTTTTTGGTGTTCCTATCAACAGGGTATTTTTATATAAGGTGCCCGAGAAACTTAAATCTCTGTGTAAAAAAGGGGTAAGGGTCTTCGCACCTTTCGGCAGGAGAAACCTGATTGGGTATATAGTAGGCCTTCAGGATAAAGCTGATCCCGTTTTAAGACATAACGGGACATGTATAGAGACAAAGGAGATAATAGAGATACTTGATTTAGAGCCTGTTGTTAATGAAGAGATGCTTAAATTCACCCGATGGATTTCTGATTATTATTTATGCCCATGGGGTGAGGTCATTGAATCAGCAATGCCTGAATGGGTTGATGTAAAGATAGTTAATAAGAGGGAGATAAGAAAAGTAAAAGAAAGGGTCATGGGTCATGGGTCATGGGTCAAAGAACAAGACTTGCAACTTGCAACTTGCAACTTGCAGCTTACGACTCATCAGGAGAATGCCCTTAAAAAAATTCAAGATAAAATTGAGAGGAATGAGCATCAGGTATTTCTACTACACGGAGTAACAGGTAGCGGTAAGACAGAGGTTTATATAAGGGCTGCTGCAGAGGTATTAAAGAAAAGGCAAAAGGTTATTGTAATGGTCCCTGAGATAACATTGACCCTTCAGCTATTTCAGAGATTTCTAAAAATTTTTTGCAATAGACTGGCAATTCTTCACAGTGGTCTCACTCAAAGAGAGAGATACAATGAGTGGATGAAGGTCAGAAACAATGAGATTGATATTGTTATTGGTGCAAGGTCTGCCGTATTTGCCCCTTTTGAAAATATAGGGCTTATAATAGTAGATGAGGAGCATGATACTGCGTATAAGCAGGACACAAGTCCAAGATATAATGGAAGGGACATAGCTGTAGTGAGAGGAAAGGCATCCGGGGCAGTAGTCATCCTCGGTTCAGCTACGCCATCTATGGAATCGTTTTATAACTCCCAAACAGGCAAATACGAATATCTGCATCTTCCGGATAGGATAGATAAAAAGACTCTTCCTTCAATTGAGATTGTTGATATTAAGGGAGGAAATATAATCTCTGAGAGGCTAAAGTCAGAGATTGAAAAGAGGATAGAGAGGAAGGAACAGACTCTTCTTTTCATAAACCGCAGGGGGAGTGCTACATTCATCCAGTGTTCTGACTGCGGATATGTGTGGAGATGTAAAAACTGCAGTGTCTCCCTTACACATCATAAAAATGATAACCTCTGTGTCTGCCACTACTGCGGCTATTCTGAGACAGTTTCCGATACCTGCCCTCAATGTAAGGGATATACAATAAACTATAAAGGGAGAGGCACTCAAAAGATTGAAGATGAGATAAGGGCATTATTTCCAAATTCAAATATAGAGAGGATGGACAGGGACACGGTTAGAAAAAGGGGGGAGGCGGGGAGGATATTAAAAGGGATAGATGAGAGAAGTATTGACATCCTCATCGGAACACAGATGATAGCAAAGGGGCATGACTATCCCGGTATTACCCTCGTCGGAATTGTATCAGCAGATGAGTCTTTAAACATACCTGATTTCAGGGCATCTGAGAGGACATTTCAGTTGATAACGCAGGTAGCAGGGAGGGCAGGAAGGGGCGATATAAATGGTGATGTTATACTCCAGACATATAATCCTGACCATTATTCAGTAAAATGTGCAAAGGAATATGATTTTATCGGTTTTTATAATCAAGAGGGGGGGCTTCGTGAGGCACTCAATTATCCTCCATACTCAAAAATGGTATCTTTCAGGATTGAGGGGAGTAATGAAAAGGGGGTTGAGCAGTTCAGCCATAATTTTGGAAAGATACTTGATGAGATAATAGAAGGGCAGAATGACATAGAAAAGCTTGGACCATCAAAGGCGATTATCTATAAAATCAGAAATAGATACAGATGGCAGATACTCTTAAAAGGCAGGAAAATCGGCAATCTAAAAAAAATAGTTTCCAAAGCTACTGAAGAGGCAAAGATAAGACTTCAAAAAACATCAAAAGGAAATATTAAACTGGATATAGATATTGACCCGATTAATCTTATGTAGGTTTCTTGCATTGATGGAGGGTTTGTGATAAAAGAAAATATAAGGAAATTATAAAATATATCCGCAGATTACGCAGATTATCGCAGATTAAAACAAAATATTTTTTTTAAAAATCGGTGTAATCTGCGTAATCTGCGGATTAATCAGGTTTTTGTTCTTCAGGAGGGAATTTTGAATAGGAAGGCAATTGGTTTATTATCAGGCGGGCTGGACAGCACCATCGCTGTGGGTTTAATGGTGGATTTAGGGATAGAGGTTATAGCTTTAAATTTTACGAGCCCATTCTGCACATGCACAAGTAAGAATGCAGGGTGTAAGAATCAGGCCGTAAAGGTATCAGAAAAATTTAATATTAAAATTAAATCTGTCTACATGGGTCAGGAATACATTAATATGGTTGCAAATCCAAAATATGGCTACGGAAGGAACCTTAATCCCTGTCTTGACTGCAGGATAATGATGTTTAAAAAGGCGAAAGAGTCAATGATGGAGGAAGGGGCATCTTTTGTATTTACCGGCGAGGTTCTGGGGCAGCGTCCAATGTCTCAGAGGAGGGATGCCATGAATATAATTGAAAGGGACAGCGGGCTTAAAGGACTTATCTTAAGGCCCCTTTCAGCAAAACACTTTGACCCTACAATACCTGAAAAAGAGGGGATTGTTGACAGGGAGCGTCTCCTTGATTTAACCGGCAGGTCAAGGAAGGCACAGATAGAGTTGGCAGAGACAATGGGTATAAATGACTACCCTTGTGCTTCAGGTGGTTGTCTCCTGACCGAATTTAATTTTGCAGGGAGGATGAGGGACCTGATTAAGCATACAGAAGCCCCTGCTGTAAAGGATACAAAATTACTAAGGGTAGGGAGACATTTCAGGATTGATGAAAACTGTAAGGTCATTGTCGGAAGGGATGAGGCAGAGAACGAAAAGCTGGAGAGACTTGCAGAAGCTGATGATTATATATTTGCAGTTAGCGGTTACGAAGGGCCGGTAGTAGTTATGCGGGGTGCAATTAAAAATGAGCTGATACCAATTGCATCTCAAATTACATTACGATACAGTGATGCACCGAAGGATAAAGAGATACCAGTCAATTACAGGAGAAAATCTGATAATACTCCATCTGCCATCTTTGCAAAGGCAATTAATGATGAGAATCTTGCCAAGATAAGAATATAAGATAAATAATGCACCTACTAATCAGAAAATTCAGAGGGGGTAAAGGGTAATGGGCAGAGGGGCTTGTGTTATCTGCTCTCTTCAGCCTATGTTTACGCAGATAAGACGGGATATAAAAGTAATATTTCAAAGGGACCCTGCGGCAAGAAGTATATTAGAAATAATATTCTGCTACCCGGGTTTTCATGCCCTCCTATTTTACCGTATTAGCCATTGGCTCTGGAGAAACCACCTTTTATTTTTAGGCAGATTTATCTCAAATATCGGAAGATTTTTTACCGGGATAGAAATTCATCCCGCTGCAAAGATCGGCGGAGGTTTTTTTATAGACCACGGCATGGGTGTTGTTGTCGGGGAGACCTCGGAGATTGGAGAGAATTGCACAATATTTCAGGGTGTAACACTTGGCGGAGTGAGCCTTGACAAAGGGAAAAGGCACCCTACCCTGATGGATAATGTTATTGTCGGCGCAGGGGCAACAATATTGGGGCCCGTGACTATAGGTTCAAATAGCAGGATTGGTGCAGGCTCAGTAGTTGTTAATGAGGTGCCGCCAAATTCAACTGTCCTCGGCATACCCGGAAGGATTGTTTATACAGGGGCACAGCCTCCTGATAG
>JACRGN010000214.1 GCA_016234205.1 Nitrospinota bacterium
CACCCTTACACCTATATCAACAGGATTCATCAGAGGTATCAACCCAAGTTTACGATACTCCCTGTCAAGCCAATCAGCCCCTCCCCTTCCCGGCGACAATATAACAAAATCTGATGTAAATTCCCTCCCATCTTCTGTCCTTACTCCGCTTACATTTGAGCCTTTTAGAATAATAGATTCTACCTTTTCATTAAACTGTATTTCTATCCTTTCTTCAAGACTATTTTTGAAATTCTCCAGCACTTCAGGACATCTGTCTGTTCCAATATGTCTTATCCTTGTTGGGATGAGTTTAAGATTATTCCGGGAGGCTTTTACTTTAAATTTTTCAATCTCGACTGTATCAGCCCCATAGGTATTTTGGGGGGCGCCATGTTTTATATAACATCTGTCAACATAGTCAATTAAACCGGTTAATTCCTTTTCATCTAAATACCTGCTTAGAAATCCTCCAACCTCACTTGATAATGTAAGCTTCCCATCACTAAATGCCCCTGCCCCGCCCCACCCGGATAATGTTGGAGATGCTTCTGACTTCTGACTTCTGACTTCTGACTTCTGAATTAGTTCTATTCTCTCCTTCAGCCCCCTCCCCTTCTCCAACAAAAGGACTTTTATATCTTTTTTTTTGATTAGTTCTAATGCCGCAAAAATTCCAGATGGACCCGCACCAACAATAATGACATCATATCTCATATATCTGATTTTCTTATATCCACCAGCTTCAATTGTATCCTCTTGTTGCCTTTCCAGTTATTCATTATCGGTGTATAAACAATATCGTATTTGCTGCTGTAATCAATCTTGTCTATCAAATAGGAGAAATTGAATCCTACTACCTCCATCACCTCCGAGCCGTCATCCACATCCATTCTTATATGCACATTATTTTTCCCCATGACTATAGGTTCACCCATAATCTCAACGGCCATTGAGCAGAGCAGAGGCGGAGGATTTGATGGACCAAATGGCCCTATCCTGTTCATCTCTTCAGTGAGTGAATAATCTAATTCTGCCAATCCAATACTTGCATCTATATCAATCTTAGGAATACAGTCATCCGTATTTAATACCTCTGTTGTTACTTTCTGAAAATACTCTTTAAATTTATCTATCATGCCGCTTTTTATGGTCAGTCCTGCCGCATATTTATGCCCGCCAAAATCAACAAGAAAATCCCCGCACTTCCGTAAACTTTCATAGAGATGAAAAGATGGTATCCCCCTTGCCGAGCCTCTGCCATACTCTCCATCAACAGATATCAATATTGTAGGCTTGTTGTATTCCTCTACAACCTTTGATGCCACAATACCAATAACGCCAAGATGCCAGTTTGAAGATGAGAGGATAATTGCCCTGTCATTTTCCATAGAGCATTGGCTCTCAATCATGGCTCTAACCTCTTTTAGAATATCATCCTGTATAAGCTGTCTCTTTCTATTCTCAGAATCCAGATGTCTTGCTATCTCCAGAGCCTCATCTTCATTGTCTGTAGTCAAAAGCCTAACAGCCGCATCTGCATCCCCAAGCCTTCCTGCCGCATTGATCCTTGGCCCAATGAGAAATCCTACATCCGTTACAGTAACCTCTCTCCCATTTATACCCACAATGCTTTTCAATGCCTTTAATCCTGCCTTATCCGTCTTGCTGATTTCCTTCAGTCCGTATTTTGCAATTATATGATTCTCTCCCAGCAGAGGTGCTATATCTGCTATTGTCCCGAGTGAAACTAAATCAAGGTGTTTTTTGAGATTGGGAATTTTTTCCTGTGACAGTCCGATTTCTTTAAAGGCACGGCGGAGAGATTTTATAAGCTTGAATACGATTCCAACGCCAGCCAGTGATTTAAAGGGATATTTGCAATCCTCCTGTCCGGGATGAAGAATGGCAACTGCCTCCGGGAGATTGGCTGATAATTGATGATGGTCGGTGATGATTAAATCAAGCCCCATCTCCTTAATCGCCTTTCCCTCTTTTACTGCGGTTATTCCGCAGTCAACAGTTATAATCAGCTTCCCCCCCTGCTCCTTTATCCTGGTTATGGCATTTAAGTTAAGCCCATAACCCTCCCCTGCCCTTTTAGGTATGTAGTAAGAGGCATCTACATTCATCTCCCTGAAAAAAAGTATTAAAAGAGATGTGGAAGTAATGCCGTCAACATCATAGTCACCGTATATAAATATCTTTTCCTTTGATTTTATGGCATGCATGATTCTCTGGACAGCCTTATCCATATCCTTCATCTGATATGGGTCATGAAAGCTGTTCAGTGTAGAATTGATAAAATTACCTGCACTGTCAAGATTATCAATCCCTCTATTGATGAGAAGCTGTGCGGTGAGAGGTGAGATGCCGAGTCTCTTTGAAAAAAACTCCTGCAGCTTAAAGTTAGGTTCAATAAAATTCCACCTTTTCTTTATACCCTTAAGAGTGGTGATGACCCGCCTCGCTGTATCTGAATTATTTAATTCGGTAGATATATTCATCTACCCGACTCTGTTAATACAGATATGATTTGATTCTGTATATCCCATACCTTGCCGACATTACATCTAAAATCATTCATTATTATAGAGAAGGCAAATATCTCGCCCCTCAAATCCCCCCCACCCCCGTTTTTAATAGAGGGGCTTGCGGCATAGCCAGAGATGGCACTTACACCGTCCAATGTCCCTGTCTTACCCCTGACCATCTCCTGAGACTCTGAGCCGTTCATCCTCTCTTTGAGAGAGCCGTCAACACCCATCACGCTTAAAGAGGAGATATACTCAGACTGAAATCTGAAATCATCATACATGGACGATAGAACCTTCACAATCTGTGATGGTGTAATTCGGTTTAATCTTGAAAGCCCCGAACCGTCAGCAATCTTATATGTCCCCTTTTGTATTGCAATCTCATTGAGATATTCCTCTACTACCTCCAGCCCCTTTTCAGTAGTCCCCGGTGCACCTTTAATTTCAGCCCCCATAGTTTTGAGTATCTGCTCTGCTATGAAGTTGTTGCTTATCTTATTTAAGTCGCGGACAATAATAGACAGGGGAACGGATTCATGGTCAAGAAATTCCTCTGTGCCTTCCGGCTGGACACCTGTCTTGATATTTCCCTTGATGGCAATCCCTTCCCTTTCAAGAAACTCCTTAAATACGGTAGCTGTATATAACGGAGGGTTTGATATGTTGCGGTAATAGTGCATCCTCTTCTTGCCTGTAGTTACCTCTCCTCTTACAATAATCTTATCGCCACCGCCGTCCTCAACCCTGTCAACAGTAATAGTAGTCCCTACCCTTCTCCTGTTTGTAACAGCCTTGTTTATAACCTCTACAAAACTCGTAGGCGGATTTGTAATTACCTTTGGCCTCTCCCTGTGGCTTTCAGCCGAGTCCACATAGACTGTAATGGTATTAAAGTTTAATGAGAGTGCACCTATCCTTGCATTATATGCCCGTGAATTATCATCGTTTAGCTTCCAGCCGTTACCTGTTCTCTCACTGTCAAAAAAACTTTCATCCGCAATAATATCGCCTGTAATTTCATCTATGCCTGAGTTTCTTATCTCCCTTACTACAAGCAATAATTCTTCCGTAACAAGCTTTGGATCACCATATCCCTTGATATATAAATTGCCATTGAGGATACTGCCGTCAATAGTCCCGTCATGGGCAATCGTTGTCTTAAATTTATAATTGGGTTTAAGTTTTGAGAGGGCTGCAGCACTTGTTATCAGTTTCATATTGGATGCAGGGATAAGGAGGTCATCACTATTCCGCTCATAAACAGTCTCACCTGTCTTGAGGGAGACAATCTTTATCCCTACTTTTGCATCACTCAGGCATCTGTTTTGAATAATACTGTCTATTCCCTGCTTAAGACTTGCAGGGACAGGCTTTTCACTGATTGCTGAAGGCTGAAAACCTAAGGCAGGTGAAGTAAGAAGTAAGAAGTAAAATAACACTATTGTCACCCTGAGCGAAGCGAAGGGTCTTAAAGAAACAGATTCTTCGGGCTTCGCCCTCAGAATGACATTACTTGGAACTTTCATTTCTCATCCCTCCTTAAAACCAATCCTATTATCATCAGCCCCATTATACCTGAAATTGCATTTAAAAATACATCACTCAACTCCCCCACCCTGTTTGGCAGGAGATGTTGAATAAATTCATCTATTGAGGATATAACCAAAATAAGAATAAATGCTATTAGATAGCTGTTTTTAAATTTTAACACCCTTGTAATAATATTATCCTTTTCAACTGCATTATGCGAGAAGTAGCTGAATAAGCCATATTCAAAAAAATGAAACTTTTCTGCCGGAAGCCTCTGCCTGAAAATCAATAAGGCATAAACAAATGATAAGACAAAAAACCAGACATAAACAGAAATTCTGTATTCTTTCCTTATAAATGCCAAATAGCCGATAATCATCAGGAATACAATAAATGAAATTATATAACAGACTGAGCTAAGAGGGAAAGATAAATTTTTATAATAAATTTTCAGGAGTAACGGCATGAGAGGGAGAGTCACAAGGATAAGCAATGTGTATATTATTAAAGATATCCATTCCCTCCCACTATTATTTTGCATTATCCATAAACTAAGGTTGAGGCTGAGGTTAAGGTTTAGGTTTAATAATTTCTTTGCCTTGACCTCAACCTTAACCTTCTTGAATTTATTTTAAGGGTGGAACATCCCTGACATCTTTTCTGCCCCAGTGGACAAGCCAATCAAAGAGTCGGAGGAGTCTTGAGTTATTCTTCTTCTGGTCAACCCAGTGGCCGCATAATCCAATAGTCCTTGCAATGATGAAGAATCCATTCAATCCCTCTATATCAAATCCTAAGTCTCTTAAGACTGCCCCCATCATTCCATCAACATTTAGAATCAGATTATCCTTCTTTGCCACTGTTGCCTTTTCTATCTCAAGTGCAAAATTTAGTATTGGCGTATTAAGCTCATTTTTTCTGATAAACTGGATTGTTGATTGAACCCTTAAATCAGGACTCTTCTTTGAGAACTTCCTGTGTCCTATTCCCGGGACAGGGCCAACCTCTTTTTTCATATATTCAAGAAATGCAGGAACATCACCTGAATAGTTTTTATAACCATATTCAAAATACCGTGCAGCATCGGTAACTGCACCGCCAAATCTCGGGCCTATCATTATCAAGCCTACCGCTACAGATTGTGATAGAGGGATGCCTGCACACGAAGCAATTATTGTTGCCAATGCACCACTGACACAGGGG
>JACRGN010000219.1 GCA_016234205.1 Nitrospinota bacterium
CCATATTGCAATCTGCCTTTATCTTATTAATTCCCTGTCTATGTTCGGAATGATGGGTGTCTCCCCTGTGGTCATGGAGCATCTGGTTATCACTATGGCGCGCCATATGGACACCATTATCAGTTATACAGACATCCCCGCCGCCTGATGCCTTGCTTACAGGCATGACTAAATTAAGATGGGCTACGATGAAGAGAATAAAGATTGATGATAGTTTTGAAAATTTCACTTGCTTCACCTTAAGGCATATTATGCCTTTTATTTATCAAATTAAATATCTTATGTCAAGGACAAAATCTCTGACAAAATCTCTGAGAGCTTCATTTAAAAATATTTCGGCAGTAAAGAAAAAATATGCTATAATTATTTCATTTTGGATGGCTTCTTGGTCTAATAATTAAAATAAGGAGATTACGCGATGATATTTGATTCAATCTTAGGTCTTTTTTCAAATGATTTAGCTGTTGATTTAGGGACTGCAAATACAGTTGTTTTTGTGAAGGGGAAAGGTATTGTATTGAGAGAGCCTTCGGTTGTGGCCATACACAATGAAAGTAAAGAGGTAATTGCAGTAGGGTCAGAGGCAAAACAGATGCTCGGAAGGACACCAGGAAATATAGTGGCGATTAGGCCTATGAGGGATGGTGTCATAGCAAATTTTGAGGTTACTGAGGCGATGATAAAGTATTTTATAAGAAAGGTGCACAATAGGAAAACCCTCGTGAGGCCTCGTGTTGTAATCGGTGTTCCATCAGGTATAACACAGGTTGAAAAGAGGGCTGTCAGGGACTCAGCTACATCTGCAGGTGCAAGAGAGGTATATCTCATGGAGGAGCCTATGGCTGCTGCAATTGGTGTCGGACTCCCCATCTCAAGCCCTACAGGGAATATGATAGTGGATATCGGGGGCGGGACGACTGAGGTGGCGGTGATTTCACTCTCAGGTATTGTTTACAGCAGGTCTGTCCGGGTTGCCGGGGATGAAATGGATGAGGCAATAATAAATTACATAAAGAGAAAATATAACCTGCTTATAGGCGAGAGGACTGCTGAGGAGATAAAGATAAGGATAGGCTCTGCATATCCTTTGGAGGAAAAGCAGGAGTTGGAGGTAAAGGGCAGGGACCTTGTGGCTGGTATTCCAAAGGTACTTATTATAAACGACGAAGAAATCAGGGAGGCATTAAGAGAGCCTGTTAGTACAATAGTTGAGACGGTTAAAATAGCCCTTGAGAGGACACCGCCTGAATTGGCTGCGGATATTGTTGATAAAGGGATAGTGATGGCTGGAGGCAGTTCCATGCTTAAGGGGCTTGATTTATTGTTAAGGGAAGAAACAGGTTTGCCTATTATTTTGGCTGAAGACCCTCTATCTGCCGTTGCACTCGGGACAGGGAAGGCTTTGGATGAACTGGAGCTTTTAAAGAAGGTATCAATTTAAAAGCTGATGTTAAAAAAAGATTCAAAAAAGAGGCATGGAATAATTGTAGTTGCAACCCTCCTCTTAATATCATTTCTATTTCTGACTGCCAATATCAAATTTTGGCAGACCCCTTCATTTGTTGAATCAATAGTCATTGCAGTTATATCACCCTTCCAGGAATTAGTTTCAAAGACTATCAATGGCACTGCCCGTGTATGGAACAATTACATTTCTCTTATTGATACACAGGAGGAAAATTATCAACTAAGGAGGGAGATTGAAAAACTGAAGTTTCAGAATAATACCCTTGTAGAAAAACTTAACAGCGTTAATAGATTGGGTAAACTATCTGATTTTGTCAACACATCCGATCTGAATCTTATCCCTGCTGATATTGTTGGGTTTGATTCAACCGGCTGGGCAAAGATGATTATGATAAATAAGGGGTTGAATAATTCTGTAAGGAAAGATATGGCAGTGGTTACATACAATGGACTGATCGGCAGGGTAGTCCAGTCAACATCAAAATATTCAAAGGTGCTTTTGATAACCGACCCGAGGAGTGCTGTAGATGCCGTGATACAGAGAAGCCGCGACAGGGGGGTAGTGGTAGGGAATAATAAAGGCATATTAGAGATGAAGTATCTGTCAATAGATTCGGATGTAAGAGAGGGTGACATTGTGATATCTTCAGGGCTTGGAGGTATTTATCAGAAGGGGTTTATGATAGGAACGGTCAGCAGGGTTTATGAAAAAAAGACAGGCCTCTTTCGTCAAGTGGATATTACCCCTGCAGAGGATGTTTCAAGGACAGAAGAATTATTAGTGCTTGTTAGTCCATTTGACAAGCCGGAAATAAAATGAGAGGGGGCAAGGATTCGAGGGTTAGAGGGTTCAAGTAAAAAGACAATCTACTTGACCACTGGACCCCTTGAACCCTTTATTTTTTAAATATGTTTATTCTATCTGTGGCATTTCTTGGAATAGTCATATTCCTTTTAGAAACTGTTGTGATAGACCTTTTTACTATAGGGGGAATCAAGCCTGATTTTATTCTTATAGTTGCTATCTACAGCGGGCTATTCTTAAATAAAAACAGCGCTGCAGGCATTGGATTCGTATTTGGACTTATTCAGGATGCCCTTTCATTTAAGTTGATGGGGGTGAATTCCCTTTCCAAATGTTTAATCGGATTTTCTATAGGCAGTTTAAGAGAGAAGATTTTAGGTGAAGACCTGCTTGTGCAGTATTTATTTACATTCATGGCTACATTTTTAAATGGAATAATCTTTTTGCTTGTTTTGAAGGGGCTTTTGTCAATGGAGATAGAGACATTAAGCTTTTTCTGGTCAGTTTTAATTCAGGGGATATATAACTCCCTGCTTGCGCCCCCCATATTTTTACTGCTGAATAAAATAAGAAGACTGTACTACAAAAATCCGGTTTTTTATAAATTATGAACCCGGTTAGACCTAATTGAATTTACACTTATGTTCTAAAAAGTAAAAGAGAAGGAGGTCTAACTGGGTGAAAGATATTTAAAAACTGGAATGGGTAAGAGGTACTTGAAAAGTCGTTTGAAAGGAGGTCTAACTGGGTGAAGATAGGCGGTCTGGAACGAAATTTTTCAGAGGAAATCAAGGTCAGGATGCTTGTATTTACGCTGTTTATAGCGGTCTCTTTTTCATTTCTCATTTTAAGATTATGGTATCTACAGGTAATAAAATCTGATGAGTTGAAACTACAGGCTGAGAATAACAGGATGAGAATAGTTCCACTCAAGGCTTACAGGGGGAAGATATTTGACAGGAATGGGAGGGAGATCATAAGCAATCGCCCTTCGTTTAATCTCTCTATAATTCCAGAATACATTAAGGATCTGGATAAGATTTTGCCTCTGATAGCATCAAGTGTAAAGGTTGATGCTGAGAAGATCAAGAGGTACATCAAGAATAGCTCCGCACCTTTTCAATCTGTTGTGATAAAAAAAGATATAAGCTGGGATGAAGTTGCGTTTATAGAAGAACACAATTTAGACCTGGCGGGCGTGTTTCTTGAAATAGAGCCGATGAGAAATTATCTGTACGGAGAGACAGGCTCGCACATCTTTGGATACCTTGGCGAGATAACAAAGACACAATTGGAAGGGTTGAAGGTATCCGATTATCGTCTTGGTGATTTTGTAGGGCAGTATGGTATTGAGAAGAAATATGAATCTATTCTGAAGGGAAAGAGGGGGAGCAAGTATATTGAGGTGGATGTTGCCGGAAGGGAACTGAAGGTCTTTAAGCAGGTTGACCCTGATTTTGGTTATAACCTTTATCTTACAATTGATATTGAGCTCCAAAAGGAGGCGGAGAGGCTGTTTGAGGGGAAGAATGGTGCAGTGGTTGCAATTGACCCGAAAGATGGGAGTATTCTTGCCATGGTCAGTAAGCCATCCTTTGACCCAAACCTGTTTGCCGGGGGCGTATCTAAGACATACTGGTCAAATATCATCAACGATGCCTATAAACCTTTACAGAACAGGGCAATTCAGGGACAATACCCTCCGGGCTCAGTGTTTAAAATTGTAACTGCTGCGGCAGGTCTTGAGGAGGGGGTTATTTCGCCTGCTTCCACTATTGACTGCCATGGTTATTTTAAATTAGGAAAGAAGAATTACAGATGCTGGAGAAAGGGAGGGCATGGCAGGATGGATTTGAGAAATGCAATCATACAATCCTGTGATGTGTACTTTTATACTGTTGGCTTCCGACTGGGTATAGACAGATTGTCCCGCTATGCATTTGGTTTTGGATTGGGGAGTCCAACTGATGTTGATTTGGAAGGAGAAAAGACAGGTTTGATACCGACTGAGGAGTGGAAGGAGAGTGTAAAGGGAGAACCGTGGATACTTGGTGAGACTGTATCTGCATCTATAGGGCAGGGTTTTGATCTTGTCACTCCCATACAGATGGCAAATATGCTTGCGGCAGTTGCAAATGGGGGGACACTTTATAAACCAAAGATAATTTGGAAGGCAGAGACTACCGATGAAAAACTGATTAAAGAATCTAATTCTAAAATTAAAGGGAATCTGTCAGTAAGTCAGAAAACGCTTGATATAATAAAAGATGCACTTTACGGAGTGGTAACTGACCAGAGAGGAACCGGGAGGGCATCTAATATTAAGGGGATAGAGGTGGCGGGAAAGACAGGAACGGCACAGGTAATAAAGATGCCAGAAATGGAAGATAAGAAGGATGAAGAAATTCCTTATGAGTTCAGGGACCATGCATGGTTTGCAGCTTTTGCACCTTATGAAAATCCGATGATTGCTGTTGCTGTTTTGGTGGAGCATGGCGGTCATGGCGGCTCTGTTGCTGCCCCGATTGCAGGAAAACTGATAAAGAGTTACATTGAAAAGGAGTTAAGGAGCCAAGGGGTCGAGGGGGCAAGGGAAAACAGAAAACTTGAACACTTGAATCCTTGAACCCTTTATACTAATGAATAACAAACCTATTTTCAAATATCAGATTATTTCAAATTTTGACTGGGTAATCTTCGGGCTTACTATCATTATTTCTATCGTTGGCATTTTTACAATATACAGTACAGGGGGAGGGAGTGGGGGGGAACCCAGCAGGATATACATAAAACAGATATACTGGATATTATATGGATTGATGGCTATGCTGCTAATATTATTTATTGACTATCATTCTCTTGAGAAGCTTGCCTACATTCTATACTTTATGATTATAGTGGTGCTTATAATGGTGGCGGTATCAGGGAAGACTGTTTCAGGTGCCCGCAGATGGCTTTCATTTGCACAGTTTGCATTTCAACCATCTGAGCTGGCAAAAATTGTTATCATAATAACACTGGCAAGATATTTTGATGATAAAAAGATAAGGGGTTTTTACAAAATCAGGGATTTAATAACCCCTGCAATCATTGTCCTTATTCCCGCTGTCCTGATAGCAAAACAGCCTGATTTGGGAACTGCTATGGTTATATTTTTTATATTTATTTCCATGTCATTTTTGATAGGAATAAATAGCAGGTCATTATTCATATTGGCAGGCTCTGCTATAGTATCCCTTCCATTCTTGTGGCACTTCATGAAGGATTATCAGAAGGACAGGATACTGACCCTCATAAATCCGCAGGCAGACCCCCTTGGCAGAGGCTATCATATAATTCAGTCTAAGATTGCTATAGGTTCCGGCGGATATATGGGTAAGGGTTTTATGAGCGGTACACAGAGCCAGCTAAACTTCCTCCCTGAGAAACATACAGATTTTATATTCTCGGTATTTGCCGAAGAGATGGGATTTATAGGTGCATTGCTGCTGATTATGCTTTATATAATTCTCATAATTAGAGGGATAGATGTTGTATATCATGCAAGGGACAGGTCAGGTTCACTGATGGCTGGGGGTGTAGTCTCAATGCTGGCATTTCACATGATATTCAATATAGGAATGACCACAGGTATGTTTCCTGTTGTGGGAATACCACTGCCCTTAATGAGTTATGGCGGTTCATACCTTGTCACGACATTTATATCTATAGGTCTCCTCTTGAATATAAAGATGAGAAGATTTGTAGATATGGGATGACAAAAGATGTATAGGAAAATATCCGCAGATTTCGCAGATTACCGCAGATTAAAACAAAATATTTTTTTAAAAATCTGTGTAATCTGCGTAATCTGCGGATTAATCAAGTCTTTGTTCTTAGTGATACTGTTGTTCCTTTATCTATCTTAAATCTATTGTCTTCATCAATAAGGTCTCTGAAGGAGACAATATCACCCCTCTTAAGTTTTTGAAACTGTATGTTTGATGGGGTCTTATCTTTATCAAGCCTTGTAATCAACCGTCTCCCTCCGATGCCGCAGATGTAAAATTCTAACTTGCCTTTAGATACAAGAGGTTCGCTGACTACCCTGTAAGAGTTCTTCTCTAATATATCTGACAATGATAGTTTATCTTTTCTTAAGACGAGATAGGAAAACTTTAGAGAGTCCTTTCTTAATCCTGTTAGTTTATCTATTTCTTTGATGATTACAGGCGGAATCCACGGGATATCTTCATGACACCAGTCTTTGGGGTTTGAAAGGGCAGGGCAGGGATCATCTATAAGACATGGAGAATGAATTTTAAAACCATTTTTTACAAGACTATCTCTAATCTCAAGCATCTCCCTCGTAGTCTCCCTGAGTGCAGGCTCAATAATAATGCAGCTTCCATCTGGTGTTAGAAATTTATCAATGATTGTATTTAGAAAAGAGACTCGTTCAGCATTTTTTTTCTCATCGTTATAAAATAATTCATTGAGGATATTTGAAAGGATGATAATGTCATA
Organism: Nitrospinota bacterium; assembly: GCA_016234205.1. GTDB lineage: Bacteria > Nitrospinota > Nitrospinia > UBA9942 > UBA9942 > UBA9942. The sequence goes on from JACRGN010000219.1 coordinate 6,779, forward strand.
AGTATCTTGAGGAATAGCCCCTGCCTTTTCTATATTTATTTTAAAGGTCTTAAGAGAGGCATCTATATTAATATTTTCTGTAAACCCCGTTACACCCCCTCCTGTAAGATGGGGCATTTTTAAGGAAGATTTTAATTTCCCATTCACCCCCTGAAGGGTGGGGCATTCTGGGTGTAACGGAGTAAACAATTTAAAAAGGTCTTTGGCAATACTTAAATTTTCTGCTACCGAGTCAATAGCGGTAAATTCAAGGGATGGTCTTTTTTTCTGATTAGAAAAGAAATCCAATATTCCTAAGATTGTTGTGCCAGGACCTGAACCAAGGTCAAGTATTTTTAGCTCCTTCTTAGAAAGGATTTTCTTTGGGTGAAGGGAAAGCTCTTTTAAGGGTAAATGAATCTTATAAATGTTGGAAGGAAGAAAATAAAGAATATATGCCCTTCTCAGCCTTTTGTTATTTAGGTATTGCGGTGAAAGGATTTTCCTCTCTTTTGTGAAAAGATTGGAAAGTTCTATTATGTCTGATGCAAGTGAATTGAGTTCAGAATTTGTGAGGGATGAATATCTGTTGTCGCTAAGGTATTTTAAGAGGGTATGCTCTAAAAAGACTTTATTTGTATTGAAATGTATTTGAGGCATTTAAATAGCTTCTGAAGTTCAATCAATAGACATGACCTACCCTTGAAAGGAGTTCTTCAAGCATGAATTTAAAATCATTGCAACTGTTTCAAAGCTTGATTGTGGGGTTTTAAAATATGGAGTCAGTTTACCTAAATCAATGTCTCTGGAAATTTTAAATCTTCTTTTATTTCTTTCTCGTTTTTTTGAGATGCTCCCCTTTGAACTTCTCTTATAGAAAGAGTTTTTCTATATTCCTTTGCTTCAGCAATTTTTGTAAGTTGTATATTTAGGTTTAATTCATTAATAATTACCTCTATTACATCTATTGTTGTATTGAAGAACTCTGCCCGCAGATTAACAAGGTTAATTCGTTTTGGTTCTAATTTTTTATGTAATATATTTTCCAGTTCTGGTGCATTTTCGGAGTAAATCATTCCATGCACATCAAAATCAAATGGCACAGAAGCATCCCCGAGTTCATCTATTCTATCCATTGGTTCCAGACGTCTTGTCATTCCAATTTTATAAACAGAGTCACCAAATGAACCAATATTGGAGATAATATAAACATGTCCAGATTTTGTAAGCTGTGCTCGTGAAATTGCTCTTTCTTTCAGTTCATGTGCCTTCTGGAGATTTTCTTCTAATAGTTTAATCTTCTCGGTCAATAGTTCTAATTCTTGACCCTTTGCTTTTTCAATTTCTGCTTTGGCTTTTTGTAGTGCCTTTTCATTTCTTTCCTCTTCTTCCTCGGCTTCCTTTCTGGCTTTTTCAATTTCTCGTTGTGCTTTTTCTTCTTCTCTCATCTGTTCTTTAATTTTTCTTTGTTCCTCTTTTTCTTGGTAAAGTTTCTCTTGAAGCTCAAACTCAAGTCGTAGTTCCTGAAGTTTTAGGTCGAAATAATCTTTGGTAATTGTAATTTGATGTGTAGACCCTAATTTATTTATAGATTCATATGCTTTTTCAATTCGCGCTTCCATATTACCTATATTGTTCCATCTTACTTTAGCAATCGCCGAATCACATTCTCCATTAAATGAGCGAAGCATTAATTTAGAATAATACTTTGTCATTTTGGATCCTTCTGCTTTATTTCCGCCAACCTCCCATTTGACAGGGCAGTAGGTAGCCATTTCATTTTTTATAGCTTGCTTCTGTCTGTTTATTATTTCTTCCAGCTTCTGCTTAAATTCTTCTGATGTTTTATAGTCATAATGTGGTTTGTAAAGTCCATATGAAATATTTTCAAGGTTTTCTTCAAGGAGTGAAACTTCCTTTCGTAGGTTCTCATAGATTGCTTTATGCTGTAGATAATCTTGATTCAGAGCGGAATCCTTTTCCTTATATACCTTTTCTAATTCGGAAAGTTTACTTCCTAATATTGCAAAGTCAGCCTTTCTTTTGGAAACTTCTGAGTCAATATCAATGATGTCCTTGTACCGGTTCAGTGATGATTTCAAAGTTTCATTTGACCTTGATTTTCTACTAAGTTGGACTACCAAAATGGCAATTACTGCGATCAGGAGTGATGCCGCCAAAATTTGTGTCAAGATTATTATATTACCACCCTCTATAGATTAGACATAGTCCAAATGGTTGTTTTATATGTTTCTGCCACAGTTTTTAACCTTATAAGATACTTATTATCATTTGATATTAAACCCTGTTAGTTGCTTTCTATTGGTGAATTGAAAAATCAAAGACTGGTACCTTTATGGTTTTCACAGGTTTAAATTTATCATGTGCAAATTTCAATAATTCATCTGTAACTTCAGGAGAGTACATCTTTTCACCGCACCTTGTACAAACCTCCGCAGGAACATGCTTTACAAAGAGGTATTTATCATCCTCCTCATAAGTGAATGTTACTATCTTCTTTTCTGTTCTACCTCCACAAAAAACACATTTCATGAAATCACCTCCTAATTTTACAGTTAAGCCACTCTTTTGGATCTGGCTCATAGGCTGTAATAATTACGGTCGTAGGCGGCACTGAAACTTGAACATGTAAGTCTCTCCCATTTGATGTCTTCCCATATATAAGACAGCTTGGAGAGTATTTATCATCAGGATATTCTTCAATAATTTCTCCCTGATTTATAGCATCTTCAACCTCATGGCGATAAATAGCTCTCTTGATCATCCTTTTTACAGCATGATCTGAAAAACTATATTGCTTACTTTTTATTTTACTTTGAATATCGTTAATTGTCATCTATTTCTTCTATTTATATTTTTTAAGCGACCACTATTTTTTTGGTGTAAAAGAAACCAGAAAGGTTTTATATTAAATTTTTGCGCCATGTTAAATACAGTTGCAGGCATTATGAATTGCCACCTTTACTTTGTATCAAGCTTAGCTCTAACGTGGTTATAAGGTGGAATTAAACCCATCCTTGAAAAAAAATCATCAGCAAATTTTAAGCTTGTATTGACTGACCACTCAGCACATCCATGGCCTAAACACTTATGTGGATAAAAAGGATTACCTTCTCCCATTAATTGATTAGGAGAAAACTTTCCTTTTAGCATTTTTTCATATTTGTGAATATCATCAGGACAAAAGTCATCTCCTGCCGGACTTTTAACCCATTCAGGTTCATAATGAGTTAAATCATTTCTTAATTTTATTAATAAATTCACATCTTGATAGGGTTGGGTTCCAGAATCAAACATAGGCTTTTGAGCCAATGTTAGAGCAATTTGATACTTTTGAAAAATATTGAAACTTGCTGTTCGTGGTACTTCCAATTTTCACATTTGAGCCATCAAAATCTTAGTCAAAGGAGTTAATTTATCAACCATTCCATGATTTGTATCTACTGTATCAGCATACAATTCGTTTATTGTGGCTTCAATAAAAAATACAGAAGATAAAATTGCAGCAGTAACATATGCCCTATGTTGAGAAAAAAGTATTTCTGAAAAAACTCCATCATAATTCTTTTCAATATCATAGGTATGCCTGGCAAACAAAGCTGCAGACTGGATATGTTGTACAGAAAAATATGTTCGAATTGAAATTGATAAACTATCTTTTAAATAAACAGAATTCTTGATTACTTTTTCATGCTGCATGAGTATCTCTCATATCATTAACAGTATAGAAAATGTAATATAATTATTGCTGATGCCTGAGATATAGTCAAGGAGAAATCCTTTAAAATAACATTGAAGAATAATAGAAAACAACAACGAAAAAAACATAGAAATTGAAATTATGATAAGCTATGATAAAAAATTCGGACATACACAAAGAGGATAAAATTTACTATGAAGATACTTATAATAGGCAGTGGGGGGAGAGAACATGCCCTCGTATGGAAGATAAGTCAAAGTCCTTTGGTAAAAAAGATATATTGTGCCCCTGGAAATGCTGGAATTTCTGAGATTGCAGAAAATGTTAATATTGAATCAACCGATATAACAGGTCTTATTGAATTTGCTATAAAGAATTCTATAGATTTTACAGTTGTCGGACCTGAACTGCCCCTTACACTTGGAATTGTAAATGAGTTTGAAAAGAGGGGATTGAAAATCTTTGGTCCTTCAAAAGAGGCTGCTGAAATTGAAGGGAGTAAGGTCTTTGCAAAATATATGATGAAAAAATATAAAATCCCTACTGCGAAGTATGAAAGTTTTAACTCCCAAAAGGATGCAAAAGATTATGTTTCTAAAATAGGGGTCCCTGTTGTAATAAAGGCGGATGGGCTTGCAGCCGGTAAGGGGGTTATTATCTGCAATACTATTGAAGAGGCAGTGAGGGCTATTGATTCAATAATGGTGGAGAAGCTATTTGGTAGTGCAGGTAATAAGGTGATTATAGAGGAGTATCTAAAGGGTGAAGAGGCATCTTTTATGGTGTTCAGTGATGGTGAAGATATACTGCCTATAGCCTCTGCACAGGACCACAAACAGATTTATGATGGCGATAGGGGTCCAAACACAGGAGGTATGGGTGCCTATTCCCCTGCCCCTGTAATTACTGATAGTATTGCTAAGGAGATTATTGACACAATTATTAGACCGTTAATTTCAGGAATGAAGAAAGAGGGTAAAACTTATAAGGGTATTCTTTATGCGGGTCTTATGATTGTGAATGACAGCCCTTTTGTTCTTGAATTTAACTGCAGATTTGGCGACCCTGAGACACAGCCGATACTTATGAGAATGAAAAGTGATATTGTGCCTGTAATGCTGTCAGTTGTTGAGGGGAGGCTGAAAGGGAAGGAGATTCAATGGAGTAATGAGCCTTCTGTATGTGTTGTTATGGCGGCTGGCGGTTATCCTGATAAATATGAAAAGGGGAAAGAGATAAAGGGACTTGATGAGGCAAAGAAGATAGAGAATCTTGTAGTTTTCCATGCAGGGACATCTATTCTAATCCCCCCTCACCCCCCTTTAGCAAAGGGGGAAAAAGGGGGATTTAAGGTTGTGACAAATGGCGGAAGGGTCCTTGGAGTTACATCACTCGGCACTAATTTTGAGGATGCAATAAATAGGGCATATAAGGGTGTCGGTTTGATTAAGTGGGATGGGGCATATTACAGGAGAGATATTGGAAGAAAGGCAATCCCAATCAGCCGAAAAAGTGTTAAAATTTCCACTTGATTTATTACTGATATTTATGATATTTTCCTTTTAAATCTATTCTTTTTCAGCGTAGTGCGGGGGTTTATCCCCCGAACAATTAAATCGTAGAGCGGGGGTTTATCTCCCGCCTACAGCCGACAATAAATGTCGGCGCTACACATATATAATGTAGCGTTGCCCTTTATGGGCAACAAATGTCGGCGTTACATATATTCAAGGAGGTGTCGTCATGAAAAAGACCTTATTAACCTTCCTTATATTCCTTACCTATTTTCTATTTTTTCTGCCCTTTGTTCAATCCGAGGAGAGGAGTGTTACAGTAAAAGCAAAGAGAGACCTTTCGATAGAGGCAAAGAAAGGGTTAGACACTGCATTACTGAATACAAAATACCATGTCCTTATCATCGACAGCAACAACTACAAATATCTCCAAGCTAAAGACAGCCGTTGCAGATGCAAAGGCAGTAGAGGAGATATTAAGAACGCAATATGGATTTACAACAAAGCTCCTCATAGACGCAACAAGGGAAGATATAATCAACGGAATGAATGACTTAAGAAAAGGGCTTGGCGAAAAGGACAACCTTCTCATCTACTATGCAGGGCATGGGGAATTTGACAAAACAGCGGATAAGTCATACTGGATACCTGTAAATGCAGAAAGAGATAATCCTACGAACTGGATAATAGCAGACGACATAACATCAAACATAAAAAGAATAACATCAAGGCATATACTTATAGTATCCGATAGCTGTTACTCAGTCGCATTAACAAGGGCGGTATCAGGGGATTTGACAAAGAGCGGCGAGAGAGATGAGTTTATAAAAAAGATGATGGAGAAACCATCAAGGACGCTTATGGCAAGCGGAGGAAATGAACCAGTGGCGGACAGTGGAGGCGGTAACCACTCTGTATTTGCCTCTGCATTTTTAAAGGCATTAAAAGAGACAGAAAAAAATGTATTCACAGCAGAAGAGCTGTTTCATGGAAGGGGAAGCGTAAAAGAGATGGTGGCGGGCAAATCCGACCAGGTGCCGGAATACAACACCATAAAGAACTCAGGACATGGCGGAGGGGATTTTGTATTTCAACTTGCATCCCTTTCATCTGCAAAGGAAGATGTTACCTTGAGCCTGTCAAAGGGTCAAAAGGGTTCTCCTTCTCCTGAAATCAGTGAAGAAATGAAGAAATTAGGGGAGGAGAAGGAGATGATTAAAAAGGAGAGAGAGGAATTGGAGCAGAAGAAGGCTTTAATAGAAGAGAAGAATCGTCTTGAAGAAGAGCGTCGGAAATTGGAGAAAGAGAAACTTGAAGTAGCAAGCCTGCCTCCGCCACCTCCCCCTGTTCAACCACAGGCAAAGTTAGCAGAGAAAGACAACATGGTATTAATCCCTTCAGGTGAATTTATGGCAGGTGAACCCAAATCACTTAAAGGTATGGTTTTATCAGCATTTTACATTGATAAATACGAAGTAACACAGAGGAAATATGAGCAGGTGATGGGTAAGAATCCATCTAATTTTAAAGGTTCTTTTTTTAAAAGTTGTACAGACTGTCCTATGGAGCAAGTTACATGGTTTGAGGCGGATGAATATTGCAGGAAGGTTGGTAAGAGACTCCCTACAGAATGGGAATGGGAGAAGGCAGCAAAGGGAGGGACAACCACAAAATATTACTGGGGAGAGAGTGAAGGCATGGCAGGTGATTATACGTGGTATGGTAAGAATTCAGGCGATAAAACTCATCCTGTTGGACAGAAGAAGCCGAATGCCTATAGACTTTATGATATGGTAGGTAATGTCCGGGAATGGACTTCCAGCGATTCTGATAGTAATGGGAAGGTTTTGCGCGGTGGTTCTTGGAACAGTAGTCCGTTCAGTCTGGGGTCATATGTCCGCAATAGTGATGCCCCGACAGCAAGATCTGGCGGCGACAATGGCTTTCGTTGTGTTGCCGAATCCGCCAGGTAATCTTTATGCTTTTGCTGGATGGTCTGTCATTTGTCAAAAGGAGGTAGTCTATGAATCGAGAAAACTGGGAAAGAATTCTTAAAAAGTATGAAAAATCTTTCAAACAAGGTAAGGCAGTTTGTGTTATTGTTAAAGCAGGAGAAGAGAATGTCATCAGTGGAATTATTAAGGAAATAGATGATAATTTTCTTGTGATCGAAGAAGCGGGTAAAGAACGTATCAAAGCAATTATTGCGTTGGAACAAGTTGTTGCACTTAAACCACTATAGTAATACCGTTTGACTGTTGGCTACCGACTTTTTTCTCTTTCCCACGCTCTATGTGGGAAAGCCCATGAAGAGGATTAAGATGATAAAGACTCTGAAGATTAAAAATTTTAAATCAATAAAGCATTTGAAGTTGGATTGTAAAAAAATAAACCTATTTATAGGAAAACCGAATAGCGGAAAATCAAACATATTGGAAAGTGTTGGTATTTTTTCTTTTCCACATCCCTTTAGTGGCAATCTAAAAAATTTTATTAGATTTGAAAATATGACCAACTTGTTTTATGACCAGGATACAAGTGAGAAAATAGAAATAACTGCTGATGATATCGGTTGTGAAATAGAATTTAAAAATGGGCATTTTATTGGAATGGGTGGAGATAAAGAAAAGAAGATACTACATTTTGATTTTGATTTTAATTACGATGGACAAGGGTCTTCAAATATGTCAGAGGTTTCTCCTTTCAAAGGTTATAGATTTACAATAATGGATAAATTTCAGATACAGGCGTATGATTTCCTTTTACCTCCAAAAGGGGAAAATCTTTTATCAATTCTTCTAACAAATAAGACACTAAGGAAATTTGTAGCAGAGATATTAAACGAATATGGGCTTAGAATTGTTTTAAAGCCTCAGGATAGCAAAATAGAGGTTCAGAAAGAAATCGAGGATGTTATAATTTCCTATCCTTATTCATTAGTTTCTGACACCTTACAAAGAATAATTTTTTATCTTGTGGCAATTGAAACTAACAAAGGTTCTACCCTCATTTTTGAAGAGCCTGAAGCCCACGCATTCCCGTTTTATACTAAATTTCTTGCCGAAAGTATAGCCATGGATAAAAGCAATCAATATTTCATCTCTACCCATAATCCTTATCTGCTTTTGTCTATTTTAGAAAAGGCACCAAAAAATGATATTGGAGTTTTTATCGTTTACTTTAAGAATTATCAAACAAAAATCAGAACATTAAGTATAGAACAGATGGCTGAAATTTTTGACCTTGATTCAAGTATATTCTTTAATCTTGACAGATTTCTGGAGGAAGAATGATATATGTAGAATGTCTTCCAGACCGAACTTTGGTAAAAGTTTTGGGTGTTCCAAAGAGAAAGATAGAACATGCAGGGGATAAAGGGAGAATATGTAACAGGTTAGAGAAAACTTACAACTCCAAAGGATTAATAGATGAAGACCCTTTTAGTTTACAGCCCAATTATATCAAGAGGTTAAAATTAATTTCAGCCGAAGATGAAATTAAGTTCTTGTACGATGAAAAGACTAAAAACCATTTGATTATATTATCTCCAAGATTAGAGGGTTGGATTCTAAAAGCAGCCAAAGAGGCTGAAGTAGATATAAAAAGGCATGGTTTGCCTGATGAAGAACATGAATTACATAAAGTTATTAATATGAGACTTAAAGAGTTCGAGAATTTTTTAGAGGAGATAAGAAAGAATAGTAACATGCTAAAGACCTTGGAAGGATTTATAAAAGTAAAAGACAGGTAAAAATATGTTTTAAATAGAAAGAATATCTTAAAAAGACAAAGGAAATTATAAAATGGTTAAAAGAAGACAAAAGATTAAAGGGATAATAAATCGGTATGCCAACGAGCTAAGGAAAATGGGAATTACCCCTGAAAAGGTATTGATATACGGCTCTTATGCCGAAGGGCATCCGAGAAAAGATAGTGATATTGACCTTATTATTGTGTCCAATGATTTTAAATATAAAAATTTGAGAGAGATGCTTGAGATTCTCGGTTTAGCCGCTGGAAGGATATTTGAACCTATAGAGGCAATGGGATATACAGAAGACGAGATTGAATTGAAGGAGGAAGGGAGTTTTTTAGATGAAGTAGTATCAGAAGGGATAGCAGTTACTTAGAGAGAATTAACAAGACGGAAGGAGCGAAATTACTATGAAAAGAAAAAGCAAAAAGGAATCTATTCCAGAGCATTTTAAAACGGCTGAAGATGCGGGTGAATTATGGGATAACCATGGCCTTGGAGACTTCTGGAATCAGACTAAAGAAGCAGACCTCCGCTTTCATTTGAAAAGAAGACACTGTTATGTATCTTTGGATTCAAAAATCTTCCATAAACTTCTCCTTTTATCTGAGAAAGATGGGGTTTCAGTAGAAACCATGACTAATCTCTGGATTCAAGAGAAACTGCAGGAAACAGGAAAAGAAGGGAAAAATGTTGTGAGATAAAACCTGTTAACCTATATCTGTAGCAACAGGTTTCTGTTTACTCCTTCCCACTGTCAACAGCATAGTGTATTGCCGAAAAAGTCTTGACATATAAATAAAAACCATGATATTTTGAATACAAGCCCACGAAAATCGTGGGCATTGTAGTTTATGGCAAAATAAACCTCCACACTCACCTGTCTTGTTAGGGGAGGTAGGAGGTTTTTAATTATGGATGGAGGATTATATCATGTATGCAGTAGTTAAGACAGGCGGTAAACAGTATAAGGTATCATTAGGAGAGACTGTAAGGTTTGAAAAGGTAAAAGGGGGTAAAGGGGATAGGGTCAGTTTTGATAATGTCCTCATGGTGAATGATAAAGAGGCTAAGATTGGAAAGCCCGAAATAGAAGGGATGCCGGTTATCGGTGAGATAGTTGAGCAGGGCAATTCAAAGAAGATTCGTGTTGTCAAGAAGAAGAGAAGAAAAAATTACAGGAAGACACAGGGGCATAGGCAGTCATTTACTTCTGTAAAGATAATCGCAATCGGCGGAACTGCTGCTGTATCAGGGACTGTAACTTATGCAGCTTCAGGAACGATTACCAAGGCTGCTTCCGGGACAATCAGCGGAGCTGCTTCTGGTGCAATCACCGGTGCAACTTCAGGGACAGTAACAAAGACAGCGAGAAAGAAGACAACAAAGACTATTAAAACTGTAAAAACTACTAAAACTGCAAAAACTAAAGGTTCTAAATAGTATATTAAATTTTTTGGAGGTAAATCATGGCACATAAAAAAGGTCAGGGCAGCACAGCTAATGGAAGGGACAGTATTGCAAAAAGGCTTGGCGTTAAGAGATACGGAGGACAGATAGTTTCTGCCGGCAGCATTATTGTAAGACAGAGAGGAACAAAGTTTTATCCCGGAGAGAATGTCGGGCTTGGTGTAGACTACACTATATTTGCAAAGATAGATGGTGTTGTGAAGTTTGAGAGAAAGGGCAGAGACAAGAAGCTGGTAAGTGTATATGCAGTATAGCTCATAGTTCATGGTTAAGGGTTTATGGTTTTTTCTATGAACTATCAGCTATGAGCCATGAGCTATGAGCTTTATTGATGAAGTAAAAATATATGTTAAGGGCGGGGATGGTGGAAGGGGCTGTGTAAGTTTTCGCAGAGAGAAATATATTCCAAGGGGCGGACCTGATGGCGGAGACGGCGGAGAGGGCGGGGATGTAATAATAACAGCGGATAGAAACCTTCATACATTGATTGACCTTAGGTATCAACAGCATTACAGGGCTGATAGAGGGGGACACGGAGAGGGGAGCAATAAACACGGGAAGGATGGAGAGGATTGCAGGATAAGGGTTCCCGTTGGCACGATAATAAAAGATACAGATACTGAATTAATTTTAGAAGACCTAAATGAAGATGGCAAATCATTAATAGTAGCGAAGGGTGGAAAGGGCGGAAGGGGAAATACAAGATTCAAGTCTTCTACAAACAGGGCTCCTCGGAAGGCACAAAAAGGCCTGCCCGGAGAGGAGAAGTGGCTTTATTTAGAACTAAAACTCCTTGCTGACATCAGTATAATTGGTTTTCCAAATGCAGGAAAATCAACACTCATATCAAAAATATCAGCAGCAAAACCAAAAATTTCAGATTATCCATTTACAACACTGACACCAAATTTAGGCGTTGTCAGGGTGGGAGAGTATAAATCCTTCGTAGTGGCGGATATACCCGGGCTTATTGAGGGGGCACATAAAGGGAAGGGGCTCGGTATAAGGTTTTTAAAGCATATAGAAAGGACAAAGGTACTCCTCCATCTTATTGATATGTCGGCAGGTGAGGGTAGAGACCCCATTAATGATTTTAAGATAATTAATGAGGAACTCCTTCAGTTTAGCCCTAAGCTTGCCTCAAAACCACAGATGGTGGTCGGTAATAAGGTTGATATTCATGGGGCAAGAGAGAGATTTGATAAAGTTAAAAGTAAATTTAGAGATATGGACATAGAAGTATTTTTCATCTCGGCTGTTACCGGAGAGGGTATTAATCAGTTGGTAAACAATATGGCTGATATGCTGTTTGAAGCTGAAGCAGACAGGGCAAGACATAAAGGTGAATCGAAAAAAAGTATTTAAAAAAGTCAAGAGGATTGTAATTAAGATTGGGAGCGGGGTTCTTACTACTCCTGACAGAAGCGAGCTTGATGATAATATCATAGAAGGAATTGCACGGCAGGTTTCAAACCTGCATAAATCAGGATATGAGATAATTCTTGTTTCATCAGGTGC
>JACRGN010000224.1 GCA_016234205.1 Nitrospinota bacterium
AGAAAAAGAGAGGAAGAAGATTACAGTATCCCGCTGACATCCCTGATTGATGTAGTTTTTCTGCTATTGATATTCTTCATGGTATCCACTGTATTCATAGATTTTAGCCGTAAGATAGACATAGAACTGCCTGAGTCAAAGACCTCTGATTCTTCAACAAATATAAAGAATATTGAAATAGATATGGATCTGAATAATAAGATTTATCTGAACGGAGAGGCGATTATAGAAGAGGAACTTGAATCAAAGTTAGTAAAGATTTCCAGTGAAAATGGGAATAAGACTGTTATTATAAGGGCAGACAAGAGATTGAATTATGGCAGTGTGATTAAGGTTATGGGTATATGCAAGGGTGCAAAACTAAGGGATATCGGTGTTACAGTAAAATAGTCTTATTCTTCATTTACCATCTTTTCCAATACGGACAGTTTTTTTATCCATATCTTCCCCCTCTTTGATGAAACCAATCCTTTCCTTTCAAATCTGCTCAATACCCTTATGGATGTCTCTACTGTAGTCCCAATCATATCAGCCAATTCCTGTCTTGTTATAGAAATTGGATCTTCTGAATTTGATGACTGTTCTTTGAATAGTTTTAAAAGTGCCTTTGTAATTCTCACATCTACCTTTTCAACAGCCATTGTCTGCATAATTTCATGGGCTGATACAAGCCTTTTACCCATTGTCTTTGCAATAGATGAAATTACACCTGGAAATTTCTTTTCTAATTCATAAAAATTACTCTTTGATAATTTTAGTATTCTTGCCGGCTCTCCTGCAATTGCAGATGCTGGAAAGGTATCCCCTGATAGGAGGGCAACTGTGCCGAATATCTCGCCATGTGGAATAATATCTATAATTACATCTTTACCTGAAGGTGAATGTTTGATTATCTTTACCCTTCCATGATAGACAATATACAGCCAGTCACACTTCTCCCCTTCATAAAATATATATTCATCTTTATCGTAGTTATCCTCCATAAACATCCTTGAAATATTCTCTATCTCATGCGAGGGGATATTTTTAAATATTGGCAGGCTTTTTAAAAACGAGTTTTTATCCATCTTTTATCAAGTTAAATTTATTTAAAAATATACCACAAGACTCTTTCATTTTAAATAATAATCTGTTATTTTAAAAAAGAACAAAAGAAAAAGATTAAGGAGAATGGGGGAATTGGGGAAAGAGAGAGTATAAGTTTTTTTAAAAATAATTTTAAACATATTTTCTCCATTTCTCATCACCTTTCCCTTTCTCCTTAATGGTTTTTATAATTTCCTACACATGAATAAAATTATATTTATTACAGGCGGGGCGAGGAGCGGCAAGAGTGATTATGCCTTGAAAACTGCTGAAGGTATCGGAAATATTAGGGGCTATATAGCAACCGCAGAGGCACTTGATGATGAAATGAGGGAGAGGATAGAGATTCATAGAAAATCAAGGGGTGATGGCTGGCATACATTAGAGGAACCGAGAAACCTATTAAATCTCTTTGAATCTCTGCAAACAAAATATGATGTCTTGATTATTGACTGCCTTACCCTATGGGTCTCAAATCTTATGGGGGATGGATTAAATGATGAGGAAATTCTTAAGATGGCAGATAATCTTTCAAAAAAAATAGATAGGCTTAAACTAAACTTTATTATTGTAACAAATGAGCTTGGGATGGGGATTGTTCCTGACAATCCTCTTGGCAGGAGGTTCAGGGATATTGCAGGAAAGGTCAATCAGATTATTGCAGCTATTTCTAATGAGGTTTATTTTATGGTGTCAGGGATACCGGTAAAGATAAAAGGGATAAGGGGCAAGGGACAAGGGGTAAGGGAATGATGATTCTAAAAGATTTTCTTCTTTCTCTCCAGTTTCTGACAATAATTAATGTTAAGAATGATTCACCCATAGATGAAAAAGCCTTTGGAAAGATAGCAATCCTTTTCCCATTAGTCGGTGCATTAATAGGAATATCACTTGTTGTAACCTCAAGACTCTCTTCTTCTATATTGCCGCTATCAGTATCTGATGCAACTGTCTTGATAGTCTTAATCCTTATAACAGGCGGGCTTCATGTGGATGGTTTTGCTGATACTATTGACGGTTTTGCAGGCGGAAAGAATAAAGACGATATATTAAGAATCATGAAAGACAGCCGGATAGGAACATTTGGCGTAGTCGGGATTGTGATGCTCCTTCTTACAAAATACCTGTCTATCCAGAATCTTCAGTCTGATACAAAATACTTTGTTTTAATTATAATGCCGGTGATTGGAAGATGGTCTGTCCTGCCAATGGGCCTGTTTTTTAAATATGCAAGGATAGAGGGAGGGACGGGAAAGATATTTGCGGAATCTATCGGATTAAAAGAATTTATCATTGGGACCATTATAGTTCTATCAATTATAATACCCTTATTAAGACTTAAGGGATTTTTGATGTTTGCAGTGACATTTATTGTTACATTGATTATTGGCAGGTATTCAAAAAGAAAGATAGATGGTATTACAGGCGATGTGTTCGGTGCCACTATAGAGATTAATGAATTAATAACCCTTATTCTGGTATTGGTATTATTATGATTGGTGCGTTCGGGGAACGCACCCTACAAGCATTGTAGGGCTCGTTTCCAGAACGAGCCGTAATGTCATGGAAAATAGAGCAACCAAGATATTTTTAGTCCGCCACGGTGAGGTGGCAAATGCTGATGAGAGATGCTACAACGGCCATTATGATGTTGACTTATCGGCAGATGGATTAAGACAGATGAAGGCAATTGCAGATAGATTAAAAGATATGCCTATAAAGGTTGTATATTCAAGTGATTTGCAGAGGGCAGTAAAAGGAGCAAAGGCAATTGCAGACAGTCATTTTATTGAACCAACAACCTTAAAGGAATTAAGAGAGCTAAACTATGGGATATGGGAGGGGAGAAAGCTGGACGAGATAAGAAGCCTCTATCCTGATGATGTTTTGGATAGGTATAACAATATTGAGCATTATAGGATTAAGGGGGGAGAGACCCTATTAGAGATGAGGGAGAGGATTTTATCTGCTGTTAATTCTATTATTGACAGGCATAAAGGTGATAATGTTGTTATAGTTTCTCATGGAGGTGTCAACCGTATAGTCCTTTTGTGGTCACTCAATATGGCTTTAAAGGATTTCTATAGACTTCAGCAAAATTACGCGGCATTAAATATAGTAAATTTCTATGACAACGGAAGTTCAATTGTAGAGTTGATGAATGGATAAAAAATTTAAGAAGGGTATTGTGCAGGTTTACACCGGGGACGGAAAGGGAAAGACTACTGCCGCTATAGGTCTGGCTCTAAGGGCAGTGGGACAAGGATTTAAAGTTTACATGATTCAGTTTCTGAAATCACCTAAACTATCTTCTGGCGAATTTAAGATGAAAGATGCCTTTGGAAATAATCTTAAGTTAGAAAGACTTAATACGCCATGGTGGTCATTAAAATCCTTTAAAAATGATAAGCATGTAGAGAAGATGAAGGAGTTTTTAAAAGAAGAGATGATAAAGCTAAAAAATATAATATCGTCAGGTAATTACAATCTGATTATTCTTGACGAAATTAATATATGCCTATTTTATGGATTGATTGATTTAAAAGAACTAATAGAAATTATAAAAAACAAGCCAAAGGATGTAGAACTCGTTTTTACAGGCAGATATGCACCAGAAGAATTAAAAGAAATTGCAGACCTTGTTACGGAAATGAAGCTAATAAAACACCCATTCTCTACAGGTCTAAAGGCGAGAAGAGGGATTGAATATTAAATTTAGCCACGAATTTACACGAAAAAAAGTTATACTATTCCATCTTTTTAAATTTATCCTTTCCCACCCCACAGTCAGGGCATACCCAGTCTTCCGGAAGGTCTTCAAAAGAGGTCCCCGGAGAGATATCGCCATCAGGGTCGCCATCCGCAGGATTATAAACATAACCACATACCATGCATTCCCATTTTTCCATTTTATATAACTCCTTTCACTTTCCCTTTTTTAATTCTTCTTCCAATTGGCTTTGAAGGTCATTCATCATCTTTTCAAGATGGTCTCTATGAAATAATTCCTGTTTTGCAAGAAACATGAACATCTCTTTTGAAGGTGCATCATCTGCTGATTTTTCTGCCAGGTCAAGATAGAACTCATAAGCCTCTAACTCTCTTGGGATGGCGATAACAAGTGCCTCAATTTTTTTCTTTAGCTCTCTTATTTTTTCTTTTGACATAAAAGATTCAATGGGTCAAGGGGTCAAGGGGTCAAGGGGCAAGTAAAGTAAATAAACACTTGAACCCTCGAACCCTTGAATCCTTGAACCCTTTTATATAAACTTCCCTCCAAGATAACCCAGCCATGTTGCAATACCTGTAAGAGAATACACAAGGGTTACATAAAGCCATTTATTCAATCCGACTGAATACATAATACCTCCGTCATATGAACGCCATATTACAACAATGGAGGCAAGAATTAAAAATATAATACCAAATACTACCTTATGGTCAAAAATAAAAGTTCGCCTCCCCTGAAACCTCGTTCTCCAATCATAAAAACCAGAGCCATACGCTACCGGAATTGACATTAATCCAAATATCATTGAATAATAGCAGGCTGTCTCAAAAGATGGTTTATCAGTAATCAGGTATAGTGTTATAAGGGCTGCACTCACAGGAAAAAGGGCATTTGTAAAATGGGTAGCTATGTGATGAGTATGAACAATGAGTTTTTTTAGCGGTAACATGACTATATATTATAGAATATAACTTTAAAATTCAAATTATTATTCCCTTTATACTCTCTAATCCTATCTCCTCTTTGCATAGAAACGGTTCACCATATTCCCTGCCAATTAACATACCCCAGTATTTCCCAACATCTCTAACCCTCTGCTGCGCCCTCTCCACTCTCCCCTGCTCATGAAATTGAGACCTGTAGCAGAGGATACCCTCTATCTTTTTATCTATATGCGGACTTATATCAATTATAAAAGTTGGTTTTACATGCATCTTCAGGTGCATACACATATAATAAAAGATCCTCTTAGGATAAAACGGCTCACCCTTCATTTCTGTCCTTGTAAGCTTTGCTGTAAATCTGGCTGCCTCGCTTAAGATAGATGCCTCTACATGGTCGGGATGGGCATCCATCCAATATGGAATAAAGAGTATCTCTGGTTTAAGTCTTCTTATAACCTCTGCAATCTTAATTCTTCCTTCAGGTGCATCTTTCAAATACCTATTGGGAAGGTCAAGTGTTACCCTTTCATCCAGAGATAATACTTCTTTTGCATTTATACTTTCCTTAATTCTCTTTTCATGGCTTCCGACAGGGGTAGGCTCACCATCAGTAATATCAAGAATTCCGACACTTAAACCATCAGATTTAAAATTTAATATCGCCCCTCCCATTCCAATCTCCACATCGTCAGGATGGGCGCCTATACAGAGTATGTCAAGCATAAGTTTCAAGTTGCAAGTTGCAAGTTTCAAGTTTCAAGACTTGCATCTTGTGTCTTGAATCTTGCAGCTTCTGTTTCAATAATCTTCTTATAATAAGCCAGTCTCTTTTCCGGAACATCCATCTCTTTTCCAAAACTCCTGTCCAAGTTCTTATAAATCCTTCCAATAGGGTATTCCTTAATAGTAAACCCTCTATTCCATGCCTGAATCCAGAGTTGTAAGGGCATTCCGTATCCCCACTCAGTAAGTTTTAATTTTCTAAGAGAATCTACTTTGTATGCCTTAAACCCGCAAAAGGAATCTGTAAGGTTATAACCTGTAATACGATTGATGATTTTTGTTATCTCATCATTTATCTGCTTTCTGTCCAATGGCGGCGGGTTATTGGTTGAATGTTCTTTTAAATAACGACTGCCAGAAACAATATCAACTGACCTCCCCTCTCCCCTCCTTACAAAGGAGGGGCTGGGCTCCCGTTGCTGCGAAGCTTTGCAACGGGAAGCGGGGAGGTTTATCTCTTCAATAAATGTTGATATCAGGTGAGGCTCATGCTGTTCATCACAATCTATAGTTACTGCTAACCGATAGTTATTAGAAATGGCAAAATTAAATCCATCAATAAGTGTTTTCCCATATCCCTGATTCTCTGAATGAGTTAATAAGTTCAGGAATTGAGGAGTTGAGGAGTTAACTCCATGGCCCCTGAACTCCTTAACTCCTAAACTCCTTATTATTTTAAGTGATTTATCTGTTGAGCCGTCATTTATTACCAGTATATCTGAATCTGTATTTTCCCTGACTTTTTTTATTACGTCTTCAATATGTGTCTCTTCATTGAATACAGGGATTATAACTATGTTAGCCACATTGAGATTCTTCGGTCGCTTCGCTCTCTCAGAATGACAACCTAAAACAAAAGTGTCATTCTGAGCAAAGCGAAGAATCTAATTTTTAAACTATATTCAAGTGATAGACTTAAATGCACCTGCTGCCATCATTCCCATAGAGATTATAATACACCATTCGCCAAGAGGAATTAAGTAGCCAATAGGTTGTATAAAAGGAACAAGGAAAAGACCGAGAGGCATGATTATCATACCTGCCAGTGCCAGATTAGAGCCGAGGTTTTTTGCTCCATCTCCGAGCCCGACCCTGCCGATAAATAATCCGTATAGAATATTCAAAATTGCAAGTGTATTTGCATGGACATGGGCAGTCCTCCAGTAATTATGAGTAGGAGATTTGAGCCATGCCTCTACAACCTCTTTTCCTCCTGTTTGTAACTTTATTGCCAGTATAAATCCTAAAAAAGTAGCAAGTGTAATCCATAGAAAGCCAAATTTTATATTCTTCTTACCTAAATCCATAACTCCCACCTCCTTTCTGAACAAAATAAAAAGATTAAGGAGAATGGAGAAAAGGGAGAAAAGGAGAAAAAAGAAAATATTGAACACAGATAAACACAGAAATAAATAATAACTCAAGTCAAGGCTCAAAGGTTAAAGTCTTTCAGCTTTCAGCCTATGTTATCCGTGTCCATCTGTATCCTGATTCTTTTTTTGTTTTTTATCCCCATCTCTCCATCTTCTTCTCCCTTTCTCCTTAAATGGTTTTTATAAGTTCCTTAAAAATTCAAAAACTCTTTCTTCTCTTTTGTCAAAACCATGTTTAAGTCTAATATAATAATGAGCTTATCATCCAGTTTTCCAACTCCTCTAATATATTCTGACTCAATATTCGTAGCCGTTGGAGGCGTAGGCTCAATAAGCCTTTCGGGGAGGCGAATTACCTCAGCCATCGCATCCACAATAAACCCTATCAATCCCACATCAATCCTCACGATGACGATTCTTGTATCCTTTGTATGTTCAACCTCCTTTATTCCAAATCTCTCCCTGAGTGAAATGATTGGAACTACCTTGCCCCTCAGATTTACAACCCCTTTTATAAAGGGAGGAGTCCTTGGAACCATCGTAATCTCCTGCATCCTGATAATCTCCTGAACCTGTATAATATCTATGCCATAAAATTCGTTATCAATCTTAAATCCAACCATCTGTGCAGTCTTCTCTAATCCCTTCTCATCTTCCTTCGGTTTGGCAACTTCAACAGGTTTGACATCTTCAATCTGCTGAACAGCCAATACATCTTCCTTTAGAACACTCATGGCTGGTTCTATTGCAGGAGCTGTAATTGTTTCAACTGCTGGTCTTGTTGCCTCAATTTCAGCTACATCATGAGATTGCCGAACCGACTCATTTTTAGGGATAGTTACTTCTTTAACTGTTTCTTCAATGACAGATTTTGTTTCACCTATAATTTCTACAGGTTCAACGGTTTTTACCGGTTCAATCTCTTTGTGGATTATCTGAGGCTCTTCTACAGTAACTGCTGTCTCTCCCTCTTCATACATCTTCTTCCTCTTTTTAGGAATCCTCCATATACTGTCTAAATCCCCCTCTAATGGATTTCTTCCAATAACTTCTTCAATTTGGCTTAAGTCTTCCTTCACCAATTGCCATCACCTCCTTTGCGAGTTCACCCATCATTTTAGCACCAGTAGAATCAGGGGCAAATTCATAAATTGTCTTACCAAAACTCTGGGATTGGTCTATCTTAACATCAAATTTAATTATCGTATCAGATACACGGTTTCCAAAATAGGTTCTTAATTTTTCCAGAATGGCATTAGCCATATTTGTATTTCTGTAAAATGTAGGCACTACCATTGTAATATCTAAATCATTTTTTGCAAAATTTCTTTTTATCGTCCTGACCGTATCAACTATCTCTGCACACCCGTCAAGTGCAAGGAATGTCAGTGATACAGGGATTATAACTTCGGTAACAGCAAGGAGTATATTTACTGTGAGCAAGCCAAGTGAAGGCGGGCAGTCAATGAGAAGGTAGTCATAGCCATTTAATTGATCTATCTTTTTTGTCAGCTTGAGGTGCCTGTCCTCATGAGAAGCAACATTTATTACAAAATCTGTAAGGAATTTATTTGAAGGGGCTATATCTAAATTTTTTAAAGATGTCTTTCTGATTACATCTGTAAGTTTTAAATCTTCATTCACGAGGGCATCAAAAATTGTATCATCAATTTTCTTGACATCCAGTCCGAGCGATTTCCCAATATGCCCTTGAGGGTCCATATCAAGGATTAGAACTTTCTTGCCGCGGCTGGCTATATATGCACCAATATTGATTGTTAATGTGGTCTTCCCGCTCCCCCCTTTTTCATTTACAAATGAAATTTTTCTCACTGAAATTATAAACGCAACCACAGATGAACACGGATGAACACAGATAAAAACTTTTTTTAAAATCCGTGTTAATCTGTGTAAATCTGTGGTTTAATTAGGTTCTTATCCTTATGCCTTTGCCAGCATTTTTCTCTCTTCACTTGAGAATATTTTATTCAAATCAAGGAGGATGAGAAGCCTGTCATCCAGTTTGCCAACCCCTTTTATATATTCAGACTCAATACCTGCAACAATTGGTGGAGGGGGTTCAATTGTATCAGAAGGGAGCCTTAATACCTCAGACACAGAATCAACTATCAGACCTATCACCTTCCCATCAATATCCACTACTATAATCCTTGTCTCCTTTGTTGTCTTTCGCTCCTCAAGATTAAACCTCTTTCTCAGGTCAACAATGGGAATAACCCTACCCCTTAGATTTATCACCCCCTCCACAAAAGGAGGTGATTTTGGAACCTTTGTAATCTCTACTATCCTGATTATCTCCTGAACCCTTAATATATCTACAGCAAATTCTTCATCACCAATGTTGAAACTGACCAACTGAAGAAGATTTGTTGAAACGCCTCTTTCTTTTTCACCTGCCATAAAATATCCTCCTGATATAGTGTCAGTGATTAGTGTCAGTGTCAGAAACAACCCCCTATCCCCCTTTATTAAGGGGGACTTTACTGACACTTACACTCACATTTACACTGATTTATGAACTCCTTACCTTAAATTTTGCAAGCATTCCCTGAAGTTCTGTCGCAAGTTTTGATAAATCATTACTTGCATCTGCTATCTGGGTTGAGCTTGTGGATGTCTCCTTTGTTGTGTTGGCTATATCCTGTATATCCCTGCTGATTGTATCTGTAGCCGCAGACTGTTCCTCAGATGCCACTGCTATCTGCTGTATCAAGCCGGTCAGTTTGTCAACATTTACTGCTATCTCATTTAATGCATCACCTGCATCTTTTGCTTGTTTTACTTCCTCACTTACCTCTTTTGTTACTTCACCCATTGATGTTACTGCCTTGCCAGTCTCATTCTGTATTGTGCTAATCATACCGCCGATTTCTTTTGTTGCCTTTGTGGTCTTTTCGGCAAGTTTTCGGACTTCATCCGCTACAACGGCAAATCCCCTCCCATGCTCCCCTGCCCTCGCTGCCTCTATTGCTGCGTTTAATGCAAGGAGGTTTGTTTGGTCTGCTATGTCATCTATTACCTTTATGATTTCTCCGATTTCGTTTGAACGGTTGCCAAGTTGTGTTATGACTGATGCTGATTCTTCTACTGATTGTGCTATTCCGTTCATTCCTTCCACTGTCCTTTCAACTGTTGTTTTACCCTTCTGTGCTAATTTGTTTGATTCTTTTGCTGATTCTGATGCCCCTGATGCATTCTTTGCTACTTCTATTACTGTTGCACTCATCTCTTCTGCCGATGCGGCTACTGTTGTAGCCTTCTCTGTCTGGCTCTGTGACCCTTTTGCAATCTGTGTGGCTGATGCACTTAACTCCTCTGAGGCTGAGGCAATACTGTTTGAAGAAGCTACGACAGAGCCTACAAATTTATTAAGGTGATTGGTCATCCTGTCAAGGGACTTCATTAACTGCCCTACCTCGTCATCCCTATTAGTCATGGATGAATCTATTTTCTGTGTTAAATCACCATCTGCTATTGCTTCTGCAAGTTGAACCCCTTTCTGGAGGGGATTTGCAATCATCTTCGCAAGTATAAGACCTAAACCAAAGGAGATTGATATCGCAATGATCATCCCTATAATTGATATATTTCTTAAGTATGCAGCATTATCAGCACCTTCTTTATCAAGCTGTTTACCAACTTCACCCTGAATAGCTATTAATCTTTTGATTTTCTCATCAACAATCTTAAATTTTGGCCCTGCATCAGTTGCCGCATTTTGCTTTGACTCATCAAATTTACCTTCAAGTGCAAACGAATATGTTTTTAATCTTGATTCTTTATAAGCTTTATATGCAGGTTTAAACTCCTCAAATACCTTCTTTTCTTCAGGGACAAGAGATGTTGCACCATATTTTTCTATAAGTTTTTCTATCTCCTTTTCATCATTCAAGGCATTATTGAAGAACTCCTGCCTTTTGGCTGTATCAGGTTCATTCATGATTCGTAACGCCCCTATTCTAATATTGGCAAGATTACCGCTTATCTCACCGAGGTCAACAGCAGGCTGAAGCCTACCAACATACATACCATGAATCATATTACTCATCTCACCTGTACTTCTAATTGACATTATTCCCAATACTGCTACAACTACAGATATAATTGCAAAGCTCAATTGAAGCTTTGTCCTCGTCTGCATATTTTGAAAAATATTCATAAAAATACCTCCTTTTGGTTTGAGTGAGTTATCAAATGCCCATCTTTGTCACCTTGAGCAAAGCGTTTGTCACCTGCTCAGAATGACAGGCATTCGTAACTCCCTTAGTTTAGGTTTTGCTAAAAAGGTGTTATTTTAGTTATCAGTTGTGTGTTGTAAGTTCACCCCGTTAAAAGCCCATGTATCAAGAAGCCCTTTCCTTCTATCATAGGAGAGTAACCCTGACAAAGGGAGCTTCTAACGGGGTTTATCTTATGCATACTTCACCATAGTAAGCTTGTTCCCGGTCTTGTTATAGCTAATCTCATCCATAACACTCCTTATGAGAAATATACCCTTACCTTTTGTTACCGAAAAACTTCCATACTCCGTAGCCTTTAAATATTGATACGAGTCAAAACCGATTCCTTCATCAGCTATATTAATCTCCAGTCGTGTCCCTGTGATAACAACATCTATACATATCTTTTTATCCTTATCCATCTTGTTGCCATGGATAATCGCATTTAATGCCCCCTCATAGATTGCATTTTTAATATTCATATAAAACCTTTCACCCTTATATCCGACAACCCTTGAAATCTTTTCAACCTCACTAAGGACGGTCTCAACAAATTCTATCCTCCCGGGAATACATACCTTAAATCTGTTTTCAATAAGTTGTGACAGCGATTCGCTGTAAACTGTCTCCCTCCTTAGCCTGGTAGCCTTTTTGAGTATAGGGCTAATCTCATCCATATTTACGGGTTTTGTAATGTAATCAAATGCCCCTTTCTTCAAAGCATCTATAGTAGTATCTACACTTCCGTATCCTGTAATAATAATAAACGGGATTCTGTTATCCAGTCTCTTTACCTCTTCAAGAAAGTCAATTCCTGATATGCCCGGCATATACAGGTCTGAGATGACAACATCAAATAAATCAGCCTTAAATTTCTCAATACCCTTCTCGCCGCTTTCAGCCAGAGTCACACCATACCCCTCTCTCTCAAGCACCTCGCCAAATAGTGAAAGCATATTGCTCTCATCATCCACTAAAAGAACCTTTTGTTTATTCATAAAAACCTCCCATCTAATAATCACCGCAGAGGCACAGAGTTCATGGAGAATAATAAAACCAATTACGAATTAAGAATTAAAAAT
>JACRGN010000218.1 GCA_016234205.1 Nitrospinota bacterium
GGTAAAACCCTTTTCTTTTATATCCTTTGATACAGCATCCATACTGCTTTTATATATGTAAGTGCCTACCTGAACAGTATATTTCCTTTCTGACGGCGGAGTAGGGACCTCAACAACGGGCGCCTTTTTGACTTCAGGGGGCGGCGGTGGAGGAGCCTTTTCTACCAGCGGCACTACCTCTTTTTTAGGAGGAGGCGGTGCAACTGCTACTTCTTCAGCAGGTTTTTTTAGTGAAGGGAGATATTTAATTCCAACGAATGCACCCCCCAATACAATTACCACTAAAAGGAGTATAACCACTGTCTTCTTTGAGCCCCCGGATGCCTTTGCCTTATTGAGCAAATCCTTTTCAAAATCCTCCAACTCCTCACTCTTTTCCTCTGGCATAAACCCTCCCCTCCTGAAATCTCAAATTTCAAATTTGAAATTTCAAATTATTAAGGTTATGTTCCCATCTCCCATGACTCCAGATACTTCTTCTGCTCATCTGTTAACTCATCAATTTTTATACCCATAGATTTAAGCTTAAGGGATGCAACCCATTCATCAGTTTCTCCTGGGACATTGTAAACTTTAGCTTTTAAATTACCCTTCTGCTTTACAGCATATTCGGATGCCAGTGACTGAACTGCAAAACTCATATCCATAACCGAGGCAGGATGCCCTTCTGCAGCAGCAAGATTTATAAGCCTCCCCTCTCCCAATAAGTATATCCTCCTGCCATCTTTCAATACATATTCATCAACAAAATCCCTTACATTCTTATTAACCTTCACCGACAACTCTTTTAATCCCTTTATATCAATCTCTATATCAAAGTGTCCTGAATTGGAGAGCATGGCACCGTCTTTCATAACCTGAATGTGCTCTTTCCTTATTACATGCATGTCTCCTGTAAGGGTGCAGAAGAGGTCTCCCTCTTTTGCAGCCTGCATCATCGGCATAACCCTGAATCCGTCCATTGCAGCCTCAATAGCCTTAATAGGATTTATCTCGGTAACTATAACATTTGCACCCATCCCCTTTGCCCTCATGGCAAATCCCTTGCCGCACCATCCATATCCGGATGTTACAACACTCTTTCCTGCAAGGAGTATATCCGTCGCCCTTACTATACCATCAATTGTTGACTGCCCTGTCCCGTATCTATTGTCAAAGAAATGTTTTGTCTCTGCATCATTCACTGCAATTACAGGGAATTTCAATGCACCATCCCTCTCCATTGCCCTGAGCCTTATTACACCTGTAGTTGTCTCCTCCATGCTGGCGATTATCTGCTTGTTCATCTGAGGATATTTGGAGTGAATGGCAGATACCAGATCAGCACCGTCATCCATAGTTATTACAGGATTATGCTTAATGGCAGCCTCAATATGACTGTAATATGTCTCATTATCCTCCCCTTTTATTGCATACACAGGAATCTGATAATGTTTCACAAGTGCCGCCGCAACATCATCCTGTGTTGACAGGGGATTTGATGCACATAAAAGCATATCCGCCCCTCCAGCCTTGAGTGTCCTGACAAGATTTGCAGTCTCCGCTGTGACATGGAGACATGCTGACATCTTGAGACCTGCGAAAGGTTTCTCCTTTTCAAATCTATCTCTGACCAATTTGAGAACAGGCATGTCATTATCCGCCCATTCAATCCTCTTCTTGCCCTTATCGGCAAGCGTGATATCCTTTACATCATAATTCATCTCTTTCTCAACTACCTTTAACTTCGGTTTCATATAAAAATCTCCTTACCTTATATCCTCCACCTTAATGGGGGAGGGAGTTTAAGGGTGGGGGTGTCCCCTCCCCTTTAATCCCCTCCCGCAAAGGGGAGGGGGTAATTGGAATTTAACCTTATAATCCTGCTGCCTTTCTTATTGCATCAGCCTTGTCAGTCTTTTCCCATGTGAACTCAGGCAGCTCCCTCCCAAAATGACCATAGGCTGCAGTCTTCCTGTATATCGGCCTTCTCAAATTGAGATGCTTTATAATCTTTGACGGCCTCATGTCAAAAAATTCCCTCACAAGCTCATGTATCTTCTTTAGCGGAATCTTCTCTGTCTTAAATGTATCTACCATGATTGATACAGGTTCAGCAACACCGATGGCATAGGCAATCTGAACCTCGCATTTATCTGCTATCCCTGATGCTACCAGGTTCTTTGCTACATATCTTGCCATATAAGATGCCGATCTGTCCACCTTTGAAGGGTCTTTTCCTGAAAATGCACCGCCTCCATGGCTCCCTACCCCTCCGTAGGTATCAACTATTATCTTCCTCCCTGTAAGGCCGCAATCTCCCATCGGGCCCCCGACAACAAATCTTCCTGTAGGATTTATATGATATTTTATTTTTTCCTCATTCAAGAGTTTATGCGGAATAACAGGCTTTATAACCTTTTCTATCATATCCTCCTTGATTTCTTTCAAGGTTACATCAGGGCTGTGCTGGGTGGATATAACCACCGTATCTACCCTCACAGGCTTTCCATCAGCATATTCTACTGTAACCTGTGATTTCCCGTCAGGCCTTAGATAGGGGACAATATCTTTCTTTCTAACCTCTGAAAGCTTCATTGTAAGCTTATGTGCCAGTGATATAGGCATGGGCATCAATTCGGGAGTCTCATTTGTTGCATATCCGAACATCAGCCCCTGGTCGCCTGCCCCCTGCTCCTCTTCCTTGCCCCTGTCAACTCCCATAGCGATATCAAGGGACTGCTCCTTTATGGATGTAATTACCGAGCATGTCTCGTAATCAAATCCGTATTTTGCCCTTGTATAGCCGATATCCTTTATTACATCCCTTGCTACCTTTGGAATATCAACATAAGCCTTTGTGGTAATCTCACCTGCAACAAATATCAGCCCTGTGGTCACCAGTGTCTCACATGCCACCCTCCCGTGAGGGTCTTCTGTATAGATTGCGTCAAGGACTGAATCAGAAATCTGGTCTGCGATTTTATCAGGATGACCTTCGGTCACCGATTCAGAAGTAAAAAAATAATTTGTCCTGCCCATTAATCCTCCCTAAATTGAATGTTTTAAGTGTTAAATTAGGTGTTCGCTTCGCTCACACTAACTTTATTATGTATAGAATTGAAATTTCTATACTTTAAATTATAATTTTTAAATTTTTAATTTTCAACCTGCAATTTGTAATTCTGAGATGTCCTCCTTTCTATTCAACATTGATTTATTAGAGAAATCATACCCTTCCATATCCTCTGGATATATCCGGGGTATCTCTTCGTTTAAATATTTCTTTACATCATTCGTTGACTTTAATTTTAAAATATCATCGGCCACCCTCAATGCATCTTCATACTTTATCTGTCGTATAAATTTCTTAACCTTTGGGATGGAGTGGGGGTCCATGCTTATAGACTCTATCCTCCCCATTCCTAAAAGGATTAGTGTATGTATATTATCACCGCCCATCATACCACAAATACTTACGGGAATTCCTGTCTTTTCTGCCGATGATATGATGTTTTTAAGCATCCTCAATACTGCCGGGTGAAGCGGCTGATACAGATACGCAACCTGCTCATTTATCCTGTCCATGGCCAGGGTATACTGAATCAAGTCATTTGTCCCTATACTGAAGAAATCCACCTCTTCGGAGAGGAGGTCTGTAATAACAGATGCCGATGGTGTTTCTATCATCGCCCCAACCTCAATCTCTGAATCAAACGGGATTCCTTTTAATTTTAGCTCATCCTTTACCTCTTCCAGTATCTGGTTTGCATCCCTCAATTCATCAATACTTGAAATCATAGGATACATGAGTTTCAGCTTCCCGTAGTGGCTTGCCCTCAATATACCTTTCAACTGGGTCTTAAATATATCTGTCCTGTTGAGACAGAACCTTATGCCTCTTAAACCGAGGGCGGGATTATCCTCTATATCTGACTTTGACTCAGAGATAAATTTATCCCCACCGAGGTCTAATGTTCGTATAATTGAGTAACTGTTTTTTATCCGCATTGCAACTTTTTTATAATCAAGGAAATGCTCCTCCTCTGTCGGCAGTCCATCTTTATTCATATAGAGATATTCTGTCCTATAAAGCCCTACCCCCTCTGCACCGTATCTTATTGCAAGGTCAACCTCGTCAGAATACTCAATGTTTGACATGAGCTTAACCCTGTGACCATCCTTTGTTATTGCCGGCAGGTCTTTTGATTTTAAGAGCTCCTTTTCATAATACTTGAATCTCTGCTGCTTTTTCAAAAACGATTGAAATGTATCAGCGTCCGGTGCCAGGATAACCGAGCCGTCAATCCCATCCACAATAACTGAATCACCGTTCTTTGCCTTTTCAGTTATATTTTTAAGTCCAACCACAGCAGGGATTTCAAATGCAGATGCCATAATACCTGTATGAGATGTCTTCCCCCCGGCGTCAGTAGCAAAACCGAGCACCTTTTCCCTCTTCATCTGGATAGTATCAGCAGGTGTAAGGTCATGTGCTACAATTATTACAGGCTCCTCTAAATCAGCAAGGCTCTCCAGATGATGTCCTATCATATTCCTCAATATCCTGTATACAACCTGCTCAATGTCCTTCTTTCTTCCGCTGATGTATTCATCGCTTATATTCTCAAACTTTTTCAAAAAGCCTTCTAACGACTCTTTTAATGCCCATTCTGCATTAACCTTCTCCCCCCTTATGAAGTTTACGGTATTTTCTACGAGGGTGGCATCTTTCAGCATCATGATATGGGCATCAAGTATATAGAGATGATTTGAGCCAATGTCCTTCTTTGCCTTTGCCCTTATCTCCATTAGTTGTGCCTTTGATTTTTCCAGAGCCTGATTAAACCTCTGTATCTCATTCTCAATATGAGAATCCGCAACAGTATGCCTCAGTATGCACGGTTTTGTCCTGTCAAGGATATACACCCTTCCTATCGCTATCCCCGGTGATGCTGCTATACCTCTTATCGTATAATCTTGAGCAACCGCTTTATTTTTATTATTTGCCATTCTCTTCACCAAAGCTGCCATTTAAAAGTTTCTTCAATCCGTCTGCTGCATCCTTCTCATCTTCGCCTGTAATTACCAATCTAATCCGGCTCCCCTTATTGGCTGATAAGGTCAGTATCTCCAGGACGCTCTTGCCATTTACCCTTCTCTCATTATTCTCTATTACAAGTTCAGATTTAAAACTATTCGCAAGCTGTGCCAGACGAAAGGCCGGTTTTGCATGCAGCCCGAACTCATCTTTAATAATAACTGCAATAGTCTCCATCAATTTAAATTAAAAAAACGTGAATAAAACCACAGAGTTTACACCAACCAAAAAACAAAAACCTAATGAAACCACAGATTTCACAGAAGGACAAAGACACCGTTCCTGCGAAAGCAGGAATCTATTTCCTTATACTGGATTCCCGTTTTCACGGGAATGACATTTCTTGTGAGAATCTTGTGTTAATCTCGTGGTTTTTGATTTTAAAAATCCATATATTTCTTTCTCTGTGTCCTCAGTGGTTAATGTATTTTTCGGGTTAATTTTTCATAATCTGATTTTTATGCAATAAATCCGTAGCTACAGATATATTTTTCTGCCCATATTCCTTTATAAAATTTGCTGCATCTATCAGACTCCCCTTCTCCCTCATAAAAGGGACTTTAAGTATCATCGGAAGATTAACGCCGGATACCACTTCAGCCCTAAACTCATCCAAAAACGATATGCAGATATTAGAGGGTGTCCCTCCAAACATATCTGTCAGGATAAGCACACCATCCCCCTTATCGGCTGATTTTATAGCCGTCTTTACCTTCTGCCTGATAGCCTCAGGATTTTCATTGCTGTCTATGGAAACAGACACAATATCAATCTTACCGCCTGCTATCGCCTCTGCTGTCTTTAATAGTTCAGCAGCCAGATTCCCGTGTGTTACTATAACTGTGCCTATCATTTATATCAGTTTTGAATCTTCCCTTGAAATAGCCTCGTATATCTCCTTCTCATTCTTTGCCTTCATCAAATCCTGGCGAAATAAAGGATTTTTTAAGAGCTTGGAAATTCTTGCCAATGTCTTTAAATGCATACCTGCCGACTTCTCAGGTGCAATAAGCAAAAATACAAAGTAAACAGGTTTCTGGTCAAGAGAATCAAAACTGATGCCGCCGTTTGACCGCCCGAATGTGGCTATAATTGTATCTATCTCATTAGACTTGGCATGCGGGATTGCTACATTTTCACCTATACCTGTGCTGCCAAGCCTCTCCCTCTCCATGAGGGCATCAAGCAATTTATTCTTATCCCTCACCTTCCCGCTTTTAACCAGCGGCTCTACCAGCTCGGAGATTACATCCCTTTTTCCCTTTGCCTTCAGGTCGGCTATGATAGAATCTGCATTTAAAATTTCTGTTATCTTCATTATTCCGGTTCAATCAGCCCGTAATTGTCATCTTTTCTCTTATATAGGACATTTATCTTTCCGTTATTTGAATTTCTGAACACAAGAAATCCATATCCGAGGAGGTCCATCTGCATGGCTGCCTCGTCAATAGACATAGGTTTATAGGCAAAACTCCTCGTCCTTATAATCTGATGCGCCGTATCGCCCACCTCCTCTATGCTCTCCCTTGAGATTATATCCATCTTTATGTTTACATCCTTTTCATGCTGCTTATTTTTCAATGCCCATATCCTCTCCTTGTGTTTCCTAACCTGTCTGTCTATCTTGTCCATCACCTTGTCTATAGAGGAATACATATCCTCTGTAACCTCTTCCCCGTGAATCTTTACACCATTGGCATTTATTGTTACCTCTGCCTTCTGGCGAAACTTTTCCACAGCGAGTATTACATGGGCATCAATGGTGGTATTAAGAAACTTCTTCACCTTCTGAACCTTTTCTTCCGCATACTTCTTGAGTGCATCCGTCATCTCAATATTCCTGCCTGTTACAGTAACCTGCATTTTCCCTCCCATTATTTTAGCCACAGACTTTCACAGACTAAAATATTTTTTTGCCTTTTTTAAGTCCGTGTTTGTCAGTGGCTAATACTTAATATTAATATTCAAATCTCTTTTTCCTCTTACTTGCAGAGGCAATCTTTATTTCCTTCCTATATTTTGTTATAGTCCTCCTCGCTATATTTATTCCCTTGTTTTTAAGATACTCCACAAGCTGCTGGTCTGTGAAGGGTTTTACCGCCGCTTCTCCCGCCACAGCCTCCCTTATCATATCTTTTACCCTTACAGAGGACATCATATCCCCGTTTGATGAATTTATTCCGCTGTGAAAGAAGAATTTTAACTCAAACATCCCCTGAGGTGTATATATATATTTATTAGTAGTAACCCTGCTTACCGTTGATTCATGCATGCCTATGTCTTCAGCAACATCTCTTAAGACAAGGGGTTTAAGATGGGCAAGCCCTTTATCAAGAAACTCCCTCTGGAATTTAACAATGCTCTTTGCCACCTTGTAAATAGTCTGTCTCCTCTGTTCAATGCTTTTTATAAACCATACCGCTGACCTGAATTTTTCCTCAACATATTCCTTTGCCTCGTTCTTATTCTTATTCTTTAATATCTCCTGATAACAGGGACTTACCTTAAGTCTTGGTATCCCTTCGTCATTGAGCATTACATGGTAATCATCTTCTGTCTTTACTACAACCACATCAGGCGTTACATACTGAATCTCAGCAGGGTTATACTTGTTGCCGGGATTCGGGTTCAATTCCCTTATAATCTTTACCGCCTCAACAATGTCCTTTATAGATGCATTTATCTCTTTTGACAGCTTATGAAAGTTTTTCTCCTCCAATACATCTAAAAATCTTTCAATAAGGATTGCAGCCAACGAGCTAATCGGACCCTTATTTTTTATCTGCAGGCCAAGACACTCTTTAATGTCCCTTGCACCTACCCCGGGAGGGTCAAAGGACTGGATAAGCCCGAGGACCTTTTCTACATCATCTGCCGTCGCATTTACACTCTGGGCGATCTCCTCAGCACTGCTCCTAATGTATCCGTCATCGTCAATATTTCCAATAATAATGGTGCCTATATACCTATCCCTGTCATCCTCCGCTGAAAGGTTAAGCTGCCATGCCAGATACTCCCTCAGTGATGTCTTCTGTCTAAGAGTATTTTCAATTGGCGGTCTTTCAGGTGCATAATATCCCTCTGAAGGGAACTGTGGGTAAGAATTATCCTGAAAATATGTCTCCCAGTCAATATCTGTTTTATTTTCTTTTCCCTTATCCTTTGTGTATTCTATATCCGTAGTAGATTCAGCAGAACCATTGCTCTCAGAACTGACCTCCTTTATCTGCACAACCTCTTCTTCTTCAAGCAAGGGGTTTTCAGTCAGTTCCTGAGTAATCTGGTTGATTAAATCAAGCCGTGCGAGGGGCAGAAGCTTTATTGCCTGCTGGAGCATTGGAGTCATCACCAGCTTATGTGTCTGCCTTAATGTTAATTTAGCTTCATTTGCCATAATAACAAAAGAAAAAGATTAAGGAGAAATGGAAAAATGGGAGAAGTGGAGAATATAACCGATTTTTAAAAAATAATTTTAAAGATTTTTTCTCCATTTCTTCTAACTTCTCCCTTTCTCCTTAAATGTTTTCTATAGTGTAAAATTCTCTCCAAGATAAAATTTCCTTGCCTTTTCGCTCTTAGCTATCTCAGACGGATTGCCGCCGTCAATAATCTCACCTTCATTTATTATATACGCCCTGTCCGTAATTTCCAATGTTTCTCTTACATTGTGGTCGGTTATCAATATCCCCATCCCTAATTTTTTTTTCAACTGCAATATAATATTCTGAATATCCACTACTGCAATAGGGTCTATCCCCGCAAAAGGTTCATCCAGCAGTATAAAAGAGGGGGATGTCGCAAGTGTCCTGCATATCTCAACCCGTCTCCTCTCGCCGCCTGAAAGTGCATATGCCTTTGTATCCTTTACATGGAGTATATTCAGTTCTTCCATGAGCATATCTGCCTTTTCCTGTCTTCCTCGCTTCGTCAGCTTAGTCGTCTCAAGAATTGCCAGGATATTCTCTTCTACAGTCAGCTTACGGAATACTGATGCCTCCTGGGGGAGATAGCCGATTCCCAGCCTCGCCCTCTGATACATGGGGAGATAGGTAATCTCTTTTTCGCCCAGGAATACATTTCCGCTTTCAGGCCTTGTCAGCCCTACAACCATATAGAATGTAGTTGTCTTCCCCGCCCCATTTGGACCCAAAAGCCCTACAACTTCACCCTTTTTAATCTCAACATTTACACTATTTACAACCTTCCTGCCCTTGAATGCCTTTACCAGTTCTACCGCTTTTAATACCTGCAATTTTTTTATCCCTCTTATCCCTATTTTTTCTCTTCAGGGAAAAGGGTTACCTCCACCTTCTTTTTTTCATCACCATGAACAGTCACATTCTCTTCTTTTATATAATAGATAATTTCACTCCCCTCAATCAAATTATCCTTTTCCTTTAACTTCGGATTACCTCTTAAAATGAGCTTCTGTTCTTCATCATAATATTCAGCTGTTGCCCCTGTAGCTGTCTTCAACCCTTTTTCTATTCTAACATCCCCTTCTGCAATTATCTTTATTAATTTTTTTTTGTTCTTATCGCTATATACATCAAGCCTGTTTGCATATATGGTCATGTCCCCCTTTTTTGCAACCACATTCTCCATAAAGGATACAACATTTTTCCCGTTCTGAGTCTCCATCCTGCTGGATGTAATCTTGATAGGGGCATTCTCCTCTTTAATGCCCTCTTCCTCAGCATATGACTTAAGAGGCAGAAGACATAAAACAGACAACAAAAAACAGAGGAAAAAAGACTTAATCAGCCGCAGATGAACGCAGATAAAATAAATTTGAATTTTGAATTTTTCAGTGTTCATCTGTGAAAATCTGTGGCTAATTTTTATAATACCTTTGCCCACTGACTCCAGTTTTCATTAGTTATACACTGCCTCTACTTTACTCTTTATCTTTATATCATGTGAATCTATATTTGAAACAAGCCCGCTGCCGGTAATTTTAAATCTCTCTCCCGTTATCTCTACAAAATCGTCTGTCTCCAATATCCTCTTTGATGCAACCCATGTAAGATTCTCTGTATTAAGTTTAACTCCGTCATCAGATTTTATAAAGACATCACCGTTCAATTCTATATTCTTATTTTCATTATTCACTATCCCTCTTTTTGAGCTTATAGTAACCGGCTTCCTATCTACAGGATAGAAGGTCGCCCTTATATCCTCCATATTTATTTTGTTTTCCGATTTGCTAAACTCTGCCCTCTTCGCAATCAGCTCCCATTCCTTCTGCCCGCCCTTCTTTTCAACCAGCCGAACCCTCCTCATGATGAGGTCTATACCCTTTTTTGCTATCTCTACAGGCATGTAGCTTACATTTCTGGAACTGTTTGTAACCAGATAAAACACTGTGAGAGAGGCTACTGATAGTATAATAATAATTAGAAACCATCTTAAACTAATGACCTTTTTCACATATTCTCAAAAGAATTTTTTGTTATACGCAAATATTGTGCCACAGCAAATAATCGTTGTAAAGGGAAAAGAGTTATGACTCAGAATTATAACTCATAATAAATATCGTTTACCCTATTAAAACCTATGCTATAATCTTCATCAACAGGAGGTAATATAGAATGACAAAGACCATACATGCCATATACGAAGGTGGTGTATTTAAGCCTTTAGAACCTATTGATGGGATAATGGATAATACTGAAGTTGAAGTAACGGTTTCTGTTGAGAAGGAAGTTTCGCATCCTTTTTTAAAATTTGCTGGAATACTAAGTGAAGAAGAAGCAAACAGGATGATGAAGATAGTAGAAGATGAATTTGAAAGGGTAAATCCTGATGAATGGAAGGATTAGCCTCGATACAAACATAGTAATAAGACTATTCAAGAATGATCCTCTCATCATTAAAAGACTGACGAACTTATCAGCCGTTTACCTTCCCACCCCTGTAATAGCAGAACTTATCTTCACTGCCAGAAACTCATCCCGTCAAGAAGAAAATCTAAAAACATATAACGAATTTATTGACGCCTGCAAAGTCTTAAATATAACAAGAGAAACAGCAAACCATTATAGTTTAATCCGATTAAAGCTAAAACAAAAAGGACGTCCTATTCCTGAAAATGACCTCTGGATTGCATCTATTTGTACAGAGCATAATCTGCCACTTGCTACAGGAGATGCCCATTTTGATAATATAGAAGGGTTAAAAGTTTTAAAGTGGTAGTAGGGTTGCCAAAGGCATTAAAATATTTCCATTGGGATCGTTAGAGATACGGCAAACAGGGATTTTAAAAGATTAATGGAGTTAGACCTTATAGAACAAAGAGGCATAGGAAGGGCAACCCATTATGTTCTAAATGAGTAAGGATTTTCGTCAGATTTGTGTCATGATATCCAGATTTTTCATCAGATACACTTTATCTTCAGCAAGGTTCAATTAAAAGTTTATGTCACAAATAAGAAAAATATGCTTATAATAAAACTATGGAAGTTCAGTTTAACTCATTATCTGATGAAGAATTAGTAGAACTTATAAGGGAAAACAAGCCCCTTGCCTTTCATGAACTTATGAGAAGGTATAAGGACGCGATTTACTCAATTGCAGGAGCGTTTTTCACAGGTAAACAAAATATCGGCTGGGCATCTAAAGTAGAGGCTATAAAGGAAGGCGAAACTGGTCTTTCAATGGTTGTTTTGAACTATAATCCAGAAAAAGAAGTATTTTTTGAAAATTATGCGAAGGTTACAATCAGAGGGTATATACTAAATTATATTAATAAAAATAAATCAATGGTTATTTCTCCTACCATACAAAAAAAAGTGAATATGGTAATTAAAGTGGCTTCAGAATTAAAATCCTCAATTGATTATAATGAAGATGAAAGTCTCGTTGATTTTATCCAAAACAATAAAGATTCAATAATAGAGATTCTACACAAAAAGGATTCAGAGGTAATTTGGGATGGTTTTTGGGACGAGTGCTTACTCATCTTAAACATATATGAGAGTTCTTTAGACCAGACAAAAGAAGATGAAAATGGAAAAGAAATTACGTTGCACGAGGTGATCCCCTCCAAAAATCCTTCACCACTCGAAGATATTGAACATAAAGAGGCACATGGGATTTTTAAGGATATCTATAAAAGAGGGATGTATAAAATAATAAATCAATACTCTCAAGATACAAGAAGTGCTATTCAAAAGAAGATTTTGGAGCGATATTATATCTATGGTGAAGAAGAAGAATCTCTTATTACTTCCTTAAATGACTTAGGATATAAGGGAGATACTCTCTTAAGGCAGTATAAAAGCCGCTTTAAACAGGAAATATGTGAGAATCATATGACTCTTATATATTCAATAATCACTGACTTAAATAACTATTTTGATTTTACTTACATTGGTTCAGAAGACCCTTTTTGCGAGGACTTCATGTATCTTTGTGATGCCATAAGAAATTTGGAACTACTTAAGGAGGTTGAATCATGAATGGACAAAGCTTTAAGAACAATAGAAAATATGAGGAGTTTAGCAGAACTATAGTTACTAAGCTGAAAGAACTTAAGTCTATACGAAAGGAGAATGTCTCGGAATCAATTATGATTCTTCAAACAGGAGACGATGATGCCAGATGGATGGCTGCTGAAGTCTTGGGTGAAATTGGAGGGATGCAGGCTATAGATTCGTTGATTTCAGCCCTCAATACCGAATCGTTGCCTGATGTCAAACTTGCTATACTTGACGCTCTTTCTGGCTATACAGATGAAGAAAAGGTTTTAAATGCTATCCGTAGTATTGATAATGATAATTCACCTGCGGTTAGGGAAGAAGCCAAAGAAATTATCAATCAGACAAATATCTTCTGGCAGTTAGAAGATAAAACAATCGCTGAATCAGAGAGTATTGAACCAGAGCGTATTGTAAAAAAGGTAAGGAAACATCTCATTGAATTAAGTCAAATAATCAGCGAACAGATTGCTGTCCTCACTCAAACACCGAATCTTGCTGGTGCGACTCTTAACAAAATGGGCGCAAGATTGCATATCCATAGAGAGTCAATAGAATGTCCGGAATTAGCGGAATTTGGATACGAACCTTCATTGCTTTCCAAGACAGAACTTGATGGTGATACTTTGAAGGCAACCATTCAGGTTTTCAAAGGCAATAATCCTATTCCTATTCCTATTGACTTAATTTTTAAGGCTGGAGATATAGAAGAGATGCAAACACTTGGGAAAGAAAAGCAACGTGCTGAATTTGTCTTTAAATATAAAAAAGACCAACCATATGAAATATATATCTCCACCATAAAGGAGAAAGGGATTGAAACCGAAGGATGATGCAGAATTTATAGAAACATCTGAAGATAGTTTTGAAGAATTACTATCTAATTATAAACCTATCAAGTCTCCATGGAAAGAACTGCCCTTCCCTGATTTAAACAACACTGAAACTATAGCAGAAATAGAAAGGAATCCATACCTTCAAATCCGAACAGTCAAAAAATTTACAAAAGATCTATTAGTTAAAGGGAACTTGAAAGAGGCATTTTCGTTAGCAAGGAAACCAATATCAGAAATCGAATCGTTGTTAAAAAGAAACAAGAATCCGCAGTTAATTTCTTTCTTGGTTTTTCTTCACGAAAATATCGGATGGCTTGTTAATCAATTACCTAAGGACAAAAAACTACCCTACATAGATATTGGCATTAATTCAATCGAAACCGCCCATAATCTTGGTAAATCTGCCTATGGAGTAGTCTTATACAATCGTATACACATCTTGACTCAATGGGTAAATCTTCTTACTGCCCAAGGTAGAAAAGAGGTTATTAGCGATTGTCTAAAGGAAATAGAGAATATAGAAAAAGAATTTTCTAAGCTTCCCGGAATAAGAGGAAGGCTTGGTTTTAACGAGATAAAGAAGACAATTGACTTCAAGATTGCATTGAATAAATTCTATTATAAAATATCCAGGAAGACAAAATATTCGACATATTCCTTAAAGGCTAAGAAAATCTTAATTAGTGCGCTGGAGGACTGGCTTAAATTTTTAAATCCTAGATGGAAATCCAAAGACATAAATTTAGAATACGATTTGAAACCGACCAAGAATTGGACCAAATTTGAGCAAGAAAATGTAGAAAGAGAGATTAATAAAAAAAGAAAAATAGAACGTACAGTATCCCCGGATAGAGATAGATTTAATGACGAAACAGTGCAACACATAAAAAGCATAATTGTAGAGTTACTCTTTGCCGCTGCAAAGGCATATTTAAAACTTGGTCACCATAGTCATGCCCATCGCCTGCTTAGGATTGTAAATATCTATGGTGTGGGAAAGAATGGAACTCTGGAACAACGGCTTGATTTTGTTAAAGATATGGCAGATATAGAAGAAAATGAAAATCTATTGAAAGCAATAGACCGGTTAGAACTGATACTGCCGGAAATAGAGGATGGAAGTAACCATCAGCAGTTAAAAAGATTGCCTGGGTATATTCATAAATTAGAGCAACTTTACAGCAGGATTGGCTTGCAAGATATAGCAATCTCTCTATGCAAAAGATTTAATATAGAACAAACAGTGAAATTTCAAAAGGATAAAAAAGAGGTAGAAACAGAGGTCGGTTTAGATAAATTGATTGGTTCAATTAAAGAAAATATTAAAAATGAACGGCCCACTCCTATTATTCATTCTATTGAAAATCTCGATAAATATCTAATGAGTTTGGGATATGAAGATGCAATAAATGAGAACTTAGAACAGATAAAAGCCTTAAGGGCGGATGTGAATAGTTTTATAAAAAAGTGGATTCAATTTACTGAACTTAGAGAGATACAACATTTAAAATATGGTTCGTGCATAGATTCAGGTTTAGTTCCTGATGATACAAAAAGTTATGCAGAGGTATTTTTAAATCTTGCGGTCATTCTTTGTGAAATGTTTAATCATGCCTTATTGCCCCAATTCTTATACCATCTTGCCAAAAGTCAGAGGGAATTAGAAAAGCCACTCTGGATAAAAAATATGGTGTATTCATGCTTAATAGGAGCACAATTTGGCGATCCAGTTAATTTCTTTAAATCATTTAAAGCGATAAAAGGGCTTTTATCTCAAAGCAGGGTTAGTTCAGACGATATTATTACAGAATATTTGCGTGCAAAACTGTTTAAGGATACGATTGTTTTCTGTGAAAGGATTATTGAACGAATTGTTTTTGCAAAGGAGAGGTCTGATTTTATAGAGAAAATATCTCCATATGTTGACATCGCCACTTTTGGTCTATCAGACCTAAATATAATAGAGGACAAAGCCTCATGGATATTCCGAGGGGTTAACCTTCTTAAGGCTCGCGCATTGACAGGTCTCAGATTAGAGATACCTTCTGAACTAAAAAAGCAAGATTGGCTAAGACTGAAAGAACTTCAACTTTTGGAAAGCGAATTGATAACTTTAAAAGAGAATAATACAGAAGTGGACAATAAAGTTGATAAGGAGAAGATTCTTCAAGAAAAGTATGAGTTGTTTATTAAGATTAATTGTTTGGGCATTGGCGGCTGTCCACCAGAGGGCATTAAAAAAGTACTTGATTCCTATAAAGATAAGAAAATCTGTGTGGTTAGCTTTCTCCTGTCAGGCAAAAAACTTCTCACCACAGGAGTTAGTAATTACTCTGATACATGGTTTGTGATAAACGAATTTGACGGAGATATTGATGAATTGGCAAAAGGATGCTGGGATGATATTGAATGCAAAGGTGACATCGCTGGAGAACACGGTGGTATAAAAAACTTAAAGAAGGCTTTTACTATTTTAGTAAGTCCAATAATAGAACATATTAAAGAGTCAGAGCTTTTATATATCATCCCCTGTGAAGGATTACATAATTTCCCTTTCCACGCACTCCACGGTTTGATAGATCGGAAAGAGCAATTTCTAATAGAAAAATATGAAATTACATATTTACCAAGTCCTTTGCTCTTATGTCGTTTATCAAAAGATGATATTCCAGTTATAAATGGAAAAGATAAGGGTTTAGCATTTGGCTGTATGGGTGATGATATTGGCTGGGAGGAAAGAAAGAAAGAGCTATCAGAATTGGGCATAGTCACTGAGGATAGCCCATCTCATGGATTTAAAAAACTCACCGAAAGTAAATATACCCGAAAAGTTCTTTATCTCATCGGACACGGTTATTTACCAGAAAAGGGACAATCGCCATTTAATGCGCGCTTAAGCTTAATTGATACTGGTAAGCCCGATGTAGAAATAAGCGCAAGACAATTTGCAGAACTTGGACCAAAAGCAAGGTTTGTCTTTCTAAATAGCTGTTGGCTCGGTTATGGAGCAGGTTACGGAAGGGACGCCTACGGTTTCCCATTTAGTATTATCGGATCTGCTAACTCATCTTGTCTGGTTTCAGCTACGAGTGTTGATATTGAGTTTGCCCATTTTTTTACTAAAATGGTTTTTAAATCCATTTTCCAAGACAGTATTGACCGCTCAACAGCCATTGCACATGCAATAAGGGAAACCATTCAGTCTCCTTCAAAGACGCAATGGAAAACACCCTATTTCTGGGCTCCATATTTTTTCTATGGGGACTTCAGACCTCTCTGATACGAAAGTTTACTGTTTTAGCAATAAATAGCCTCTTTAATAAGACCTTCCTCTATTTCCAGTCCTTTGATTAAACTCCCTAACTGTCACAAATCGGAATAAGACGCTTATTGAAAAAACAAGGGATAAAATGAGAAAAAACAAATAGCACACTGGCTGAAGAATTGCTTATTAACAATATAAAGGCAACCAGCCTTAGAAAGTGAGGTGAGAAAGCATGGCTATAAAGGAGAAGACAAGCAAGGATACCAACTGGGTTGAAAGACTCGTAGGCGGCCACCACTTTAAGATCCATATTTGCGACGCGGAAAGGAGTATTTATGTTGAGAGATTAGGACGGACTCCAGAAGAATCTCGTGAACGAGCGTGGGACTCCTACGGCAAAGACAGGGATGGATCTTCTGGCGGCTCTGGCAAGTAACAGGTAGTAAAACAATGGGTCATGGAGGGGCCAACAGCTTGTAAGTAAGTAAATTAAAAAAACGTCTCTGGCTCCTCCACCAGCCCGCACAAAAGGGATTATAAAGGGGGTGAGAAGATGGACGCAATAGATAAATTTAAACTCGCACTGCCGCGGATCAGGCGGGAAATCGAAGTTTACGAGCTTTATACTGCCCGATTTCAGAATGTCAAACACATGGTCAAGGCACATCATTTTTATCAAATTGCAAAAGAGCAATTTGAGAGGGAGTTGAATTCGGTCCGCAACTACCTCAGAGACAATCTGAAAGGACATCTTAACCATCTGGATGATACATATAATGATTTTTCAAAGCTCCTGATGGATGAAATAATTGATCTTGATTCAGTAACACGGGAAGAAATCGAGGGTCTCTTAAAGGAGATAGATGTTCTTATAAATATTTCAAAAAACCATCTGGCGTTGTTAAAGCTATAAGGGGGTGCTGTGATGAAAAAAATAAGCATGGCTATAGTGATATTTCTATTATGGGCAAATGCTGCGTACTCCTATGAAACCCTCACCGGTGGCAGCCAATCCATTTTTGATAAATTTGAGGGGGGCTATTTCAGCTTTTTTTCATTATCGCCATCTCTGCCTCTCTTGCTGTGTTTAGCACATCAATGCTGGCGAGCATATATTCCACCGTCCTGCGCTACAGACACCTCACGAAAGAAAAAGAAAGAATTGAAAATGAAATTAACAACTCGGCGACAAATTGCATCACTTTTTCAGATCCGCATGACGGCATTTGTCAGGATGCCAAAAAAATTGAGGGAGATATAAAAAACACAGAGTCGAGTTTGGATATATTAATGTCGCGACTGAAGAATAATGGAGGTGATAGAAATGGAAAAAGATAATGATAAAGGTCATATCGGACAGTACGAAATAAAACGGGCAAATGCAATATCAAGCATTAAAACAGCGATTGAAAAAAATAATTCAGTTCTTGCCAGTCTGAGTAGTGAGCACGATAACATAAAAGCGAAAGTACTCTCTATGCCATTTGTTATAAGCATTGAAAATGTAAGCGTCGCTGCGGTGAGATATGCTGAGCTCTTAGATAAAAAGAAAAAGGTGGATGACAATTTGGATCAGCTGGGGATCATGATAGGGACTAGCAAACTTAATCTGCTTTTCATTAAGGTATGCATTACTATTTTAATTGTGGGCGGTGTATTGTATCGGATGATGGGGGATAGATCACTGGCAGAGAATGTTCCAAAACTCTTGGAGCTAACCGGGTTCGAATTTACACCTCTTTCGAATGCTTTGCTTATAGAGGGAATATGCACCGCAATAGCATTCTTTTTTTTATTCCACCACTTTGGCGACAACTATAAAAAAGATAATAGGAAAATATTTTTACGGTTCACAATAATTTCCGGTGCACTTACACTGCTCCTGTTTGTCGGATATGCACTTTTATATTAAAAAGAAAGGAGGTGTTAAATGAAAAGATTGTTTTTAAGTATCTTTATTCTTATGGGAGCTACCATCTCTAATGCCTCGTTTGCCCAGAACTCGTCGCCTGATTTGGTTATAGACATCTCAGGAAGTATGGCACCACATGCCTCTGCAATTATTGCAATGTCGGAAAAAATTCTTGCGATGTATTCTGATAGTAAGGTCTTCCTTTTTAATGATTTTGTCCAGATAATCACTCCCAATCACAAATTATCACGGGTAAAGCCAAATGGTGGAACCGACCTGGGTCAGGCTCTACGAGTGGTATATAAGGAAAGCACTGCGCCAGCAATTATCCTCGTCACTGACGGAAAGCCTGATGATGAGAATGTAGCGAGAAAGGAGGGATTAAAACTCAAAGCCAAAGGAATAACCGTCTGTTCATGCTATGTTGGAGAAGGAGCAATCCCACAAATATTGACTGATATATCGGATTCTTTTATCACCGGTCAAGCCCTTGAAAGTTCTGTTAAGCAATGCCTGCAGAGATTGAAGGCAAAGGGTATTGTAGATCCGGAAAGAGAAATAGATATCGAAGGTCTAAAAAAGATGTTCAATTATTAAAAAAAGAAAGGGGGGATAATTTTATGAGAAATATTATTATAGCTATCATGGTTTCTCTATTGTGTGTAGAGGCAGAGGGATTGGAGCTGGAATTGGAGAAGATACCTTTAGATAAAAGGAGTGTCCTTATATTGATGTTGGACGCTGTTGGGGAAAGTTTTGAATGTGAGGAACTCATGCTGAAAAACCGCCAAGCACTGGGCATGCTGCTGTCTCCTGATTCGTTAAATAAGGCAAATGTGGGGGAAGTCTTTCTGGGTGTGTTTGGAGAAAGGGCAGAGATTAAGTTCAGGGTAGAGGTAGGTAAGGAGGCTGATGCAATAAGGTTCAGAAGATTTTCAGAAAGGTTAAATCAGGCTCTAAAGGTCATTGATACGCAGCATGTGCCTAAATTTCATGTGCATGGAGACCGTAAGTCTGCACGAGATGCGGCGGGCGCAATTATGCATGTTAAGCAGTTCATTGAGCAAGAGACATTAATCACCCGATACCATAAAATCAACATTGTTTTTGTAAGTAACATGATGCAGACCCTTTCAAAAGAGCAAACTGTAAAGCTACTCAAGCAAAACCCGATAATATTCCCTGATTCAGTTTCAATCATTGCTCTTTCAAAGGCATTTGTCTGTCAGGATGTTGCCGAAATACAGAAACAGGTATTCATGCCAGAGCTATCAGCATTCT
The DNA here is from genome assembly GCA_016234205.1 of Nitrospinota bacterium. GTDB lineage: Bacteria > Nitrospinota > Nitrospinia > UBA9942 > UBA9942 > UBA9942. The sequence goes on from JACRGN010000218.1 coordinate 19,853, forward strand.
GGAGTTCAGTAGTCAAGGTTAAAGAATTCAAGTTTTACAATTCGTATTGAAATGTGAGGTTTTTATGGGCGGGCTTGTTATTTTTGCTTTAATACTCTTTTTGGGAGTGTATGGCTGGCGGCTCCTCTATGGGGATTTATGTAATCATGCAATTTGCCCCCGGAATCTTGCCAGAACCTCCTGATAGTGCATCAACTGAGCCACTTACACCTGTGAGTCAAACCCTATAGGGAGAAAATGTAATGTCCCTGTTTAGCATAATTCTTATTTTAATCATTCTTTTTGGGCTATTTGGTCCTTGGCGATTAATCTGGATTATAATAAAAGGCTTTTTCTGGCTCTTTTTTCTAACTTTTAGTTTAATATTAATCCTTATATTTACACTATCGCTAAAACTTTTCTAAAAAAGACTTTTAAAAATGTTGATAACATTCCCCTGAAAAAAAGAATTATTTTTTTAAAAACAGGGTATTAAATGAAGGTGGCATTGAGGGTTAAGCGAAAAAATCAAATCTATTATCAGGACATGAAATTATAAATTTCCTTGTATTGATACCAACGGAAGAAATATGTATATCAATCCTCTTTTCAGGCAGAAGTTTCTCCAGCCTTTCCGCCCATTCTATTATTACAACCTCATCTCCGCACATATGCTCCTCAATACCTATATCCTCAACCTCGTTAATATTATCCAACCGGTAGAGGTCTAAGTGGCAGACAGGCATCCTTCCCTTATATTGATTTATGAGTGTAAAAGTGGGGCTTCTTAGATATTTATCCTCTGCCACATCCAGCCCCTTTATTATCCCCTGTGCAAGACAGGTCTTGCCTGAGCCAAGGTCGCCATAGAGACATACAACATCGCCTGCTGTCAGCAATTTTCCGATAGCCCTTCCGATTTTTTGAGACTCTTCAGGGCTTGATGAAATTATAACCACAGATTTCACAGAGTTCTATTTATCTAAAAAACATGAAACCACAGATAAACACAGATTTACACAGATTATTCAATAGAAAACTCTCCGTTTTTATCTGTGCCAATCTGTGGCTAAATAAGAATTTATTCCTTTGCCAGCGCCCTTACCACATCCACCTTCCCAACTACACCAACCAGATCATCACCCCTGAGCACGGGCAGGAGGTGAACTTTTTTCTCAGACATTATTGTGGCAATATCTTCCAGAGTAGCATCTTCATTAATTGTAATCACCTTCTTGCTGTATATATCCTTCACTGTAGCACCAAGCATCTTCTCTATCTCCCTTTTCATCTTCTGTGGCCTCTCAAGAAATAACACCCCTTCAAAGAGCGTGACCACAGTCGGCAGGTGAAGATTCTTTTTCTGCTCAATGAGGTCGCTCTCAGTAACTACCCCTATTACCCTGTCATGCTCATCAAGAACAGGTGCACCGCTTATCTCATAATCTGCCAGCAGCTCCGCCACTTTTTTAACAGGCGTATCCAGAGATACAGTCAAAACATCCTTTGTCATAATATCCTTTGCCTTCATAATCCTCCTCCTTTTAATGTAAGCCTGTTCAACACTTTTTCAGTTTTCTCATACATTGTCTTATGCAGGCTATTTCCATGAGAATCCATTGTGATGGTTACTGGAAAATCCTTTACATCCAGAACCCACATAGCCTCAGGAGACCCGAATTCTTTCAGCATAAATACATCCTTTACATCTACGACACATTCTGCCAACACCTGTGCAAGTCCGCCGATTGCATGAAAATATACAGCCTTATGTTTTTTAAAAGCCTTTAGAGTCCTGTCACCCATACCACCCTTGCCTATAATCCCGGATACTCCATATTCTTTTATCACCTCTGCAGTATATGGCTCCTGTCTCATACTTGTTGTCGGACCCGCCGCTGCTATAATCCATTTTTTACCAACCCTGTCAACAACAGGTCCGCAGTGATAGAGGACGCCATTTTTAAGGAGTTTTTTATATTTCTCAGGTCTCTTTTCAATTAAATACTTGTGAGCAACATCCCTTGCAGTAACTATTATGCCGTTGAGATGAACAGTATCTCCTGCCTTTAATTTCACAACATCCTTTTTTGATATTGGAGAATTTAGTATAACCATTTCTTTGTCTTCCCATTTTCATATTCAAATCCCCGCCTTCTGTATGCCCAGCACATATATGTCACAGATACAAAGTATGATGGAGGTATCCTGCATAAAGAACCAATCTTTACTCCAAGAAGAGTTGTCATCCCGCCGAATCCCATTGGACCTATACCTAATCTATTTGAATCTTTCATAATAGACTGTTCTAACTTACCAAGAACAGGATTCTTATTTCTGTCATCAAGACTTCTCAGTAACTGCCTCTTTGACTCCTCATATGATGAAACCCTGTCACCGCCGATACATACACCTAAAATTCCCGGCGAACATCCCCTCCCCTGTGCCTTATGAACTGCATCAAGGATACATCTCCTGACTCCTTCCAAATCCCTCCCTGCATTGACTCTGCTGTCGGGGAGGGCATACTGTGTCCCCACATTCTCACACCCTCCGCCCTTCAGCATAAGTATCACCCTTATATAATCCTTTTTCCATTCTTCAAAATTTATTACAGGATAGCCCGGACCTGTTTTGTCACCAAGATTCTTTCCTGTAAGTGTATCAACTATATTCGGCCTTAAATACAATTTATGGACAGATTCCTTTATTGCCTGATTTATTTTCTTCTTGATATCAATCTGTGAAACTCCATGAGGATAGTTTACATAAAAAACAGGTGTCCCTGTATCCTGACACATAGGGAGAGATTTCTCTTTTGCGAGCTTTATATTCTTAAGAATCATCTGAAGGGTTTTATGTGCAATAGAATCTCTCTTTTCAGTTAAAAGCCCTTCCTTTATTGCCGTGACAACATCAACAGGCAAATCACTTGATGTCCTTCTTATGAGTTCAATAAATGCATCTAATAGCTTTTCATTATCCACTTTGTTAAACCTTAAATAATTCTTTTTCCTGTCCTTACTATCTCTTTAATAAATGGATTTGTTTTGTCAAAATCTGACCTTGCAAAAGCATGCGGCTCAATTCTTAAATCAACTTTTCTCCTCAGA
>JACRGN010000223.1 GCA_016234205.1 Nitrospinota bacterium
CTTCGCTTAAATATAGAGAACTCTCTGATGAGACAGGGGGCGAGAAGTCAGAGGTAATACGAATGAGGGTGAAGAAGGCAAGGGATGTCCAGATTGAGAGATTTAATCGTTCGACAAGCTCACGACCGACAAGCTCACGACGCAAGGAGAAGATTTTTTGCAATGCACAGATGTCAACAAAATATATAAAGAAATTCTGCCAGATAGACAATGAATCAAAAGGGCTGTTGGAAATGGCAATCAATAAAATGGGACTATCAGCAAGGGCTTATGACCGCATATTGAAAGTATCAAGAACTATTGCTGATTTATCAGGTGTGGAAAATATAAAACCCGAGCATATATCTGAGGCAATTCAGTATAGGAGTCTGGATAGGGAGAGTTATATATGAAAAAAACAAAATGTCCTATATGTAAGAATAAGTTTGAATGGGAGAAGAATGAATTCAGACCCTTCTGTTCAGAGAGGTGCAAGCTTATTGATCTGGGTCAGTGGGCAGGAGAGAAGTATTTTATTCCCGGGAAAAAGATTGATATCTACAGTGTTCCGATAGATGAGATAATGAAGAATAAGAATTAATCATCTGCTTTTATTAACCCCAACCCTTTTACAAAACTTATTAATCCGGCAAATACTGCAATACGGGGAGATAGGTTTGCAGAGGTTTTGTCCGTAGGTTACAAGAAGGTCGTTTATAATCAGCCAGTATTTCTTTGGAAGTTTTTCCCTTAAGGCAAATTCTGTCTCTTCTGGGGTCTTTGTTTTTACATACCCCCACCTGTTTGTTATCCTGTGAACATGGGTATCTACACAGATGCCTGCTTTCTTGTATCCAAGTGTAACAACCAGATTGGCTGTCTTTCTTCCTACACCTTTAAATTTTAAAAGTTCATCTATAGTGTCAGGGACTTTTGAGTCATATTTGTTTATAAGGTCGTGGCATATTGAAAGTATATTCCCTGCCTTAATTCTATAGAAGCCAACAGGGTATATAGTTTTCTCTATCTCTCTTTTTGTGAGCCTAATCATTTTCTCTGGAGTGTTTGCTAACTTAAAGAGTCTTTGCGAGGCGGCGGATGTTGTCTCATCCTTTGTTCTGAGACTCAAGATACAGCTTATTAGAACTTTAAAAGGAATCTTCTTATCTTCATGATGAGCTTGTCGAACCATTGAAATCTGAGTTACAATAGGGTCCTCCCATTTCTTAACCTCTCTCTTTAAAATCTTTATGACAGTATGAATGGATTTGTTATTCATAATTTTGCCACTGACTTCCACTGACATTTTAAAAGTGTCAAAGTATCAGAGTATCAAAGTGTCAGAGTAAAAAAACTTTGATACTATGACTCTTTGATACTCTGATTTTTTAGTCTGTGTCCATCTGTGGTTAATTCTATTTTTAGGGTAAAATCTTCCCCGGGTTCATTATATTATTTGGGTCAAAGATTTTTTTAATTTTTCTTATTACCTCTATACCTGTAGCCCCAAGTTCATCCTTTATATATTTACTCTTTGTAATCCCTATGCCATGCTCTCCTGATATTGTCCCTCCAAGCTCAAGTGTCGCCTTAAATATCTCCCCAACTGCCTCATCTGCCCTTTTCATCTCTTCTTTATTTCTGCTGTCGGTCATTATATTTACATGGATGTTCCCATCACCTGCATGACCGAAGTTTACAACATTGAGCCTATATTTTGAGGCAATATCTTTTAATCTCCTGATAATATCAGGCACTTTATTTCTCGGCACAGTTATATCTTCATTTATCTTCGTCGGTGCGAGATGTCCGAGGGCAGGTGATATAGCCCTCCTCGCCTTCCAGAGTGATTCTCTCTCAGCCTCATCCTTTGCAATCTTTACCTCCCTCGCACCTGTTTTACTGCATATATCCCCGATTTTCTCTATCTGTCTTTTGGCAGAAATTTCATCCCCGTCCACTTCTATTAATAACAATGCCTCTGCATCTGTAGGGAGTCCTGCATGAATATAATTCTCAACACACCGGACGGCAGACTGGTCCATAAATTCTAATGATGATGGCAGTATCCTGTTTGCAATTATCTTTGATACTGTAGTTGATGCATCGTCAATTTTTGGGAAGACTGCCAATGCTGTCTTTATTGACTCAGGAAGGGGTATGAGTTTTAAAGTGAGGCGGGTTATTACGCCGAGTGTCCCCTCAGAGCCTACTATTAATTTCGTCAGGTCATATCCAACTACACCCTTTGTAGTCCTTACACCTGTATTGAGGATTTCTCCATCAGGCAGGACTACATTTAGACCAAGTATATAGTCCTTTGTTACTCCATATTTGATTGCC
>JACRGN010000221.1 GCA_016234205.1 Nitrospinota bacterium
CTTGTTGAAATGTTGACAGGTGTAAAGGGTATAGAAAGGATAAGGCTAAGCTCCATAAATCCCAGAGAGGTGAGTGATGGGCTTATATCGTTAATTAGAAAATCAGAAAAAGTATGCAGACACCTTCATATACCATTACAGAGCGGCGATAATGAGATACTCAAGATAATGCGGAGGGATTACAGTTCTGAATTTTATAGAGACCTTATAATAAAATTAAAGAATAATATACCTGATATAGGAATTGGTGCGGATGTGATTGTCGGATTCCCCGGCGAAAATGAGGAAAAATTTAAAAATACATACAGGCTTATTGAAGAACTCCCCCTGAGCTACCTTCATGTATTCACATACTCACAGAGAGAGGGGACTGATGCATATAACTATAATGAACAGATAATTGAATCTACAAAAAAAGAAAGGGGTTCACTCATCAAGAAACTGGGAGAGAAAAAATCAAATATATTCAGAGAGGGTTTCATAGGAAAGATATGTAAAGTGCTTATTGAAAATACAAGGGATAGGGAAACAGGTCTCCTAAAAGGTTATACAGATAACTATATTTCTGTTATGCTAAAAGCCTGCAGTGAGCGAAGCGAATCTGGCGGAGATGAATTAATGAACAGGATTGTAAGCACTAAAATAATTGAGGTGTCGGGTGATTTAGCCATAGGCGAACTGGTCAAAAACAATGAAACAAAATAATATCATTACTTTAACCACCGACTTTGGTCTCTCTGACCCTTTTGTGGGCATAATGAAGGGGGTAATGCTCGGGATAAATCCTTCAGTAAAATTTATAGATATCTCTCACCTAATTGAGCCTCAAAATATAATAGAGGCTTATTATACCTTAAAATTCTCCTACAAATATTTTCCATCAGGGACAATACACATGGCAGTTGTTGACCCGGGAGTTGGCAGTGAAAGGAGACCAATATTAATTGAGTCAAAGGATTATTTTTTTATTGGGCCAGACAATGGCATCTTCTCCTTCGTATTTGAAAATGAACCATCAGCAAATATAATTGAGCTTACAGAGAAAAAATTCTTCCTCCCCCCTATAAGCCAGACATTCCATGGAAGGGACATATTTGCGAGCGTGGCAGGCTGGCTGTCAAGTGATGTAAAACCCTATGAATTCGGCATACCTATTAACAATCCTGTTATCCTGAAACTCCCTGAACCTGCTATAGAAAAGGGAAAAATATCAGGAGAGGTTATACATATTGATAGATTCGGAAACCTGATAACAAATATATCTGAAACTCAATTTCATTCATTTATCAGTGAGAGAGATGGTAAAGTTAGGATAAAGATAAAAAATTTTATTATCCCCTCTATCTGCAAATCCTACTCTGATGATGTCGGACCAAAACCTTCCTCCATATTCAATAGCTGGGGTCTATTAGAAATTTTTGTAAGGAATGGTGATGCAGGCAAAAAGCTGAAAATCAAAAAAGGTGAAAAAGTTTTAATAGGTTTATGAGTTTTTGAGTTTGGGGGTTGGTTTGGCATAACTCATCAACTCACAAGCTCACCAACTCAAAAAATATGGATTCTTTTCTCTACATATCCTCTGCATTTCTTCTTGGTGCCTTTCATGCCCTGGAGCCAGGCCATGGCAAGATGATTCTCATGACATATCTAATCAGCTCCAAAGGAAGAATTATTGATGCAATTCTGTTAGGTGCTGTTGCAACCTTTACACATACATTCAGCATCCTCATCCTCGGCATATTTACAAGCATCTCATACACTGTTTTCATGCATGAGACTGTTGAACGGGTTACGGAAATTATAGCAGGCATACTTGTTCTAATAGTCGGGGTATGGATGTTAATATCAGGATTCAAAAATAATCATATTCATACTGAAGGGCATAGCCATAAGAAGAGAGAGGGCTTAATGGGATTAATAACAATTGGAGTATCAGGCGGTATAGTCCCCTGCCCTGCCGCTCTGGCAGTATTATCTGCCACTGTTGCAGGAGGGAGAGCAACTGACGGATTTCTGCTCGTTCTCATATTCAGCCTCGGACTCGGTGCAGTATTGATAGGTATGGGGATACTCTTTGTAAAGGCATCTAAATTCTTTGAAAGGTATATAGAGGGTGTGTTTAGCAGGAGGTCAAGGATTATAAGTGCGGTTCTGATTACAATACTCGGTTTATTCCTCTTAATAAAAAATATTTAGCTATAGAGAGCATCCTCTTATTTCACCTTCCCTATCGGAAACCCCATACCGCTCGGTGATACCGTCGGATACTGTGCTTTTTTGAATACCCTTTCCGCAAGCACCGGCACTTCATCGTCAACATAATTCGCAAGCTCCGTTGTCTTCACAAACCCATCTTTATCAGTGTCCGCCTTCCCTGACAGCCCTTCTGCAATTATATATGTAAAGAGTCCATGCCCCTGATACCCTTCAATTGCCTGCTGAACAGAGGTTGAGGCAGAGAGTATGGTTGAACCAACAGCACGGCTCAAGACCTTCATTGCCGTATCCTCATTCATGCCACGGGTGAGCATTGCTACCTGTATGGCATCTCCCAATGCCCCTGCACTGCAGGTATCAATGACTATCAGCTTTTTTGTTGTCGGTATATTTGCTATGAGTTCTTTAAGGGTATTCTGGGGTATGGCGTCTGTCTTTAGTTTTGCTGTTGATGTTGAGCCTACATTTGATGTGATAAGGAAATACTCCCCATCATCAACAGTTCCATGACTTGCCACATAGAAGATAAATAAATCATCGGGATTAAGAGAGTGGGCGGCTTTTAGTTCTTTGATGATATTTTCCTTTTCTGTCTCATCTTTTGTAATGAGCCTCTTTATGACAATCTTTTCAAATAATCCCGGAGCTACTTTATTGATTGTATCTCCAAAGAGTCCTGCGTCTGCAACCGCATAGTTCAGTTGTAGTTTTGGGTTTTTGTATTCATTGATACCGACTATTAGTGCATATAATGAGGGTCTGGTAAGGGATTTGAATGAGGCGGTTATATCAAACAGGGCATCTGTGCTCTGCATGGTATTATCACCGTTAAATGCAATTGCCCTGAGCGTGTTCAAGCCATTGATGAGTTTTACGGTATATTTTTTATAGACTCCCTTATCATCTTTAGAGGGGACTATATTCAAATCCCTGCTGCTGTCAAGAACAATTGCAGAGCCGTTGAGATAGAGCCTTATATCGCCAATGCCTCCTCCGACATCGGTAATCTTCAGGGTTACGACCGCCTCGTCCTTATCAAGGCTCTTTGGCGTATCAACGATTGTAACATCAGGGGGACGTTTAATATCAGATAGTTTTTTAAATTCTTTCAAAGACCCGCCTGCAAGCTCTGCTTTAACGAAATCAGGACGGTAGAATGATTCTCTTAATTGCGCTATCGTATAATCCTTGCCTCCTACCTTTACGCTCAGATACTGATCACCTTTTTCCGAGACGTTGTAGTAGCCGTTCGGCGTAGTAACGAGCCACTCCACGTTCTCAAAGCCTATGAAGTTTGCAAGCTCCTCGCCGGAGGGGATATTGTAGAGCTTCATGCTTGAGCAGTCGTTCATAACAGCAGACATGCCGTCCCGTGAAAAGGTGGGAATGGTGTTAAAAATTTCGTGAGCACAAAGAGATGATGAAGAATCCAATATCTCTTTTACCGTGTCTTGCTCAATATCCCAGAGTTTATATATAGACTTTACATTTGTAAAACCCAATATACCTTCACCAGTCAAGACATACCTGCTGTCAGGGGAAAGGGAAATATGAAGTCCATTGGGCTCCTGTGCCTCAACCCTGCCAAACTCTTTGAGTTTTCTTCCTGTAGAAGCATCAAGAAGAACAAGCGAAAAAGTGTATTGGATTCCTTTTGTAAAGCCCTGTCCCATATCCAAAACACGAGGTGCAAGAATATGCCTGTTGTCCGATGAGAAGACTGCACCTTTAAAAAGCTCATTTTCAATTCTCCATATCTCTTTACCGGTTTTAAAATCAACGAGATATAAAACTGTAACAAGTCGGCTGCTGCCAAACATAAACAGCCCGACATTCTCTCGCCGTCCTTGATATAAAAGGACATATTTGCCATCCGGTGAAAAATCTTGAAAGAGACCCTCAAATTCCTTTATTACCTTACCTGTTTGAACTTCATAGAGTCTGGCGTTATTTGATCCGTCACTAATGAAACTGCCGTAAGGTACCATGATGTATCTGCCGTCCGGGGAAAATGACATATTCGCAAGAGGGAAACCCATAATACGGCTGCCATAATAATCAGTGAATTGTCTTATCACCCTGCCTGTTGAGACATCCCACAGTTTTACAGTGCCCTCATTTCCACCTGTAGCAATAGTCTTACCATCAGGCGAAAAAGCGACAGTAACAATATGTCCTTTATGTCCCTTGAATTCTTTTGTCAGCTTGCCCGATGTTATATCCCAGAGTCTTACTGTGCCGTCCCAGTTGCCTGAAAGCGCGCTTTTCCCATCCGGAGAATAGGCAATATTGGAAGTAAGAAAAGGGACTTCTTTTTTCACCCCCATTGACATCCCTTCGCTTTTTAACTGAATCTGCGGAGTCGCCGTGCATGAGGCAAGAAAAACCACTCCTAAAAAGACAAGGAAATAAGTCAGATTGCTTCGGGCTAACGACCTTACAATGACATCATTACTTTGTTTGTCATTGCGAGACCCCTTGCATGTCATTGCGAGCCGAAGGCGAAGCAATCTTAATATTGCAATTCCTCCACACTCATTCAGTCGTTTTGACATACTCCACCTCCTTCTCCCCATCACCCCTCCCTCTCCCAATAACACTCACCAGAGGGAGGATGGAGAAGATTAAGCATCGGAACGGTATTACTTAAGTGTCGCCAGATAATCAATCACATCGGTTATCTGCTCTGCTGACAATTTGACAGGTGTTTTATGGGCTGACTTTGGCTTTCCTTCTTTCTTAACCCGTTTTTTCAAATCCTGAGTATATGAATCATTGGCATCCCAGACAGCCTTTGTATCCTCAAGCCATTTTGTGAGCCAATCCTTTGAAGCCCTCTCAGTAATACCCTTTAAACCCGGTCCCACCTTTTTCTTATCCCCTGTATCATGGCAGGACTTACAGTTTCCGACCTTCGTATCATTAAATACAGCCTGTCCCTTTACGGCATCTGCTAATACAAATGAATAGTTTAAAAAGATACCTGTAAAAGCTAATAATAATAAACTTAAATATCTCTTCACGCTTACCACCTCCTTTCTTTGAATTTTCCACCTGCATTAATCCCTCATTTTTTTCAGTAGTAATATATAATCTTATTTGGAATCTTTCAATACCTTTAAAATAACTATTGTAAATAACAAGAAGTCCTTTGACTAAAAGGCATTTTTCTGTTATTGTTTATAATACAAACAAATAGGAGAAATAATGGAAATTGAGAAAAGTGCAACATCTAAAAGATTTAGTGATTTTGGTTTGAGCAGTGAGGTGCTTCAGGCTATATCAAACATAGGCTTTGAAGAACCGACACCGATACAGGAGAAGGCGATTCCTATTATCATGCAAGGGAGGGACATCATCGGTCAGGCACAGACAGGGACCGGCAAGACAATGGCTTTCGGCATTCCCATAATTGAAAGGATTGACCCGAGAAAATTCTCCGTTCAGTCTATCATCCTGACACCCACAAGAGAGCTTGCAATACAGGTCGCCGAGGAAATCAATAAAATTGGTAGAAGCAGGAGGGTATTTGCATTCCCAATATATGGAGGTTCTTCAATAGAGAGGCAAATCAAGATACTAAGAAAAGGGCTTCATGTAGTAGTTGGAACGCCCGGCAGGGTCATTGATCATCTTAACAGAAGAACGCTTACGCTCAATGAAGTAAAGATTGCCGTCCTTGACGAGGCGGATGAGATGCTTGACATGGGTTTTATAGATGATATAACCACAATATTAAATAAGGTGCCAAAAGAGAGGCAGACCCTTCTTTTCTCAGCAACAATGCCCGGAGAAATAATCAATATATCAAAACGTTACATGGTATCACCTGAAAAAGTTACAATCAGTTCAACTATTCTTACAACACCAAAGATAGACCAGATATTCTATGAATTGAGGGAGTCTGAAAAACTTGACGCACTATCAAGATTAATTGACGCAGAGGACTCAGATTTATTCTTAGTATTCTGCCACACAAAAAGAGAGGTTGATGAGGTCTCCTCAAATTTAAAGAACAGAGGTTATGAGGCAGAGGCAATACATGGTGATTTCAGCCAGTCACAGAGGGAGTCTGTCATGAGACGGTTTAAAAGCGGCATGATTGATGTCCTTGTTGCAACCGATGTCGCTGCGAGGGGGATTGATATAAGCAATATATCCCATGTCGTAAATTACAGCATACCTCAAAACCCTGAGGCGTATGTCCACAGAATCGGAAGGACAGGGAGGGCGGGGAGGGAGGGTGTTGCAATAACCTTTGTAACGCCGAGAGAAGAAAGGCAGTTAAGGCTTATCCAGTCTTTTGCAAAGACAAAGATAAAGAGGGGAAAACTCCCGACCCTTACAGATGTCATTAATGCAAGGATTGCGGTATTGAAGGACAGGATGCAGGAGTTCATTGATGATAAAAAATTTGATACATATTTAGAACTCGCAAAAGGGGTCATAGACGGCATCGAGCCTGTTCATGCTATTGCATCCCTTCTGAAATTCCAGTTAGAGGGAATTGGTCAGACTATAGAATCTCAGGAAGAAACAGGTGCCGCCCCCGGGATGGTAAGGCTTTTCATGAATGTGGGGAGACAGCAAAGGATAAAGGCGAGTGATATTGTAAAATCAATAGCTGAAAAGACAGGCATCTCAGGGAAGGCTATTGGAAATATAAATATTTTTGACAAATTTACATTTGTTGAAGTCCCAAGGGATAAGGCTGAAAAGGTAATAGAGGCAATGCACCAGAGCATGCTCTCAGGGAAAAAGGTTGCGGTGGCAAAGGCAAAACCTAAGACAGGATAATAAACTCCTGTTGCCCTGAATATAATGAGAAATACCCTGTAATTACTTCAGATTTCATTCACTCCTGCATATAATCAAGCCAATGAAAATATTTTTCAAGAAAAAGGTGTTCCAGTTAAGGCCTTTTCGGGAAACTGTAAAATATCTCTCTATTAAAAACAGGCTTAAACGACCGTTAAAAGTTACAATAGAGATTACCAATGCCTGCAACTCCGATTGTATTATGTGTCCGAGACAGTCCATGACCCGTCCTGTTAAAAATATGGACTTTGAACTTTACAAAAAGATAATTGATGACTGCGGAAAAGCTGGCGTAAAAATTGTCCAGCCATTTAACTTCGGCGAACCCCTTATGCACAACAGACTCGGCGAGTTCATAAGATATGCAAAGGAAAATACTAAGAGCAGAGTCCAGATTAGCACTAATGCAGCCCTTCTTACTAATGAAAAGGCAGTAGAATTGCTTGATTCAGGGCTTGACAGAATAAATATTGATATAGATGGATTTACTAAAGATACATTTGAGAAGGTCAGAAAAAATCTTGATTTTGACAGGGTTGTTGAGAATACAGAGAGGTTTATAGAACTGAAAAAGAGGCTGAATAAAAGGATATTCATAACTGTCTCAATAATCAATATGGATGAAACATCAGGAGAGATAGCGGAATTTAAGAGATACTGGAAGCCTCGTGTTGACAGGGTTCTTGATGTCCAATACAATACATGGATAGGGTCTGTACCCCCCTTTCCTCCCCCACTTAATAAAGGGGGGGCTGGGGGGATAAAGAGGTTCAACTGTCCCTGCAAGATGCTGTGGGACCAGATGGTAATCCTTCAGGATGGCAGAGTTGCCCTATGCTGTCTTGATTACGACGGCAAGGTCATAGTTGGTGATATGAAAAATGAATCTATCTTGAATATCTGGAATGGTAATATTCTCAATACCTTGAGACAGAAGCAGATTGAACTTAAATTTGATGAAATCTCCACATGCAGGGCTTGCAATCAGTATATATACATGGAGAGGACCCAGTGGCAGTATATGTGGGGAGGGTTTTGAAATATAATGGATATAGACAGGATAAGGGCAAAGGTTAAATCAGGTGAATTTAATATAAGGGACCATGCCCTCATAGAAGCCTTCAAGGATGGCATATCTGTCAATGACATTATTTACTGTATTAATAATGGAAAAATTATTGAGGAATATCCTCATCGTAAACGGTGTCTTATATTTTCTATGATAGGTTTTGACATTCCGCTCCATGTTGTAGTAGATTATTCATGGGATAAGGAAGTAGATATTGTAACAGTATATATACCTGACAGTAACGAATGGATAAAGTTTCAGATCAGAAAGAGGTAAAAATGAAAAAAGATAAACAGTGTCCAGAATGTCATGCCATTATGGAACTTAAGAAAACGACCCTCCATTTTGAGAGGGAAGGTTTTTACGCAGATGTTGAGAATGTATCAGCCTATATATGCCCAAAATGTGGAGCAAGAACCATTCCTGGTAATCTGGCTATTAATATTGGAAATACTATTGAAACCCTTTTCAAATCAGCTAAAGAATCAGAAGTCAGCCTTGAAGATGAAGTTACCCCAGCCTTTTCAGGCATCTCTTTCCATAAGATTTCAGCATAAACTATCTTAAAAAATGATATTGAAACTTCTTCATTAATTATGAAAAAGATTCTTGTAACACGCACTGACCGTATAGGGGATGTGGTTCTATCCACCCCGGTTTTTAAATCCATTAAAAGCAGCTTCCCATCAGTTTCCATATCTGTCCTTGTCAGACCATATACAAAGGATATTGTTACTAATAATCCAAATATTGATGAAGTTATAATCTATGACCCTGAAGGGGAACATAGAACAATAAGGGGTCTGCTTAAACTTGCAAAAGAAATAAAAAGTAAAAACTTTGATACGGCACTTATACTCTTTCTTGATTTTAAGGTAGGATTATTAACCTTTTTGTCTAAAATACCAAGAAGGATAGGTCCTGGAACAAAGCTTGCCCAGATTTTTCTGACCGACAGAATAAAACAGCATAGATCAAAGGTTGATAAACATGAGACTGATTATAATCTTGAACTTACAGAAATACTTGGTGCAAAACCTATAAGACAATCAGAGATATATATTCCCGATGAAATCACAAAAAGGATTGATAATATTTTTTCTTCAATCTTCAATCTTCAATCTTCAATTTCCAATCCAATTGTGGGTATCCATCCCGGAAGTGGCGGCTCTGCAAGAAACTGGAAGCCTGAAAGGTATGTAGAACTGGCAGAGAATATTATGGATAAAACAGCCGCTACAGTATTTATTACAGGTGGCCCTGCTGAAGAAAAATTGGTTGACGGAATAGTTGGTAACATAAAAGGAAAGGCTTTAAAATATATTAGCTATAGCGGGCTTAAAGAACTATCAGCAGTTATAAAGAGATTCAATGTCCTTGTTGGACCAAGCACAGGGCCAATCCATATTGCCACAGCAGTAGGCACTCCTGTGGTCTCCATTTACTGCCCTATATATGTATGTCAGCCGAAGAGGTGGGGACCTATCGGAAAAAATGATATTGCAATTATGCCCGATGTCCCATTTTGTGAAAAATGTGTATTTGAAAAGTGCAAATATTATGACTGTATGGATAAGATTAGTGTGGATACTGTCTTTAAAGAAGTGGTAAAAAGGTTATGGGAAAGATAATCCATGAATTGAAGAAGGTTTCAGGAAGACTTCTATTCCCGCTTCTCATCCCTTCAAAAAAAACACACTCTGATAAAATTCTCCTTTTAAAAAATGATTCTATTGGAGATTTTTTATTATTCAGCGGGATATTGAATTTTTATGTAAAACGCTTTGGAGAAAAGGTATACTGCCTCGTCAATAACAATGTGGAGGGGGTGGCAAGCTTATACACAGAAAATATTATACCTATAGATAATAAAAAATACTTTGCATCCCTTTCTTACAGATACGATTTGCTTAATCGGCTGAATGATATGGGTTTTGGAACGGCTGTAAATTCCATACTCAATTCCTCAGTATCCCGTGATATTCTTCACATATTAAAGATTCCCACTGCCTATTTATACGGGGGCATGCTCAGGGGGGCAGGGCAATGGGAGAAGAGAGCCGCCGTAATCCAGTCAATTAAAATGCACGATGAAAATGGCAGATATGCAAAAGTCTTAGACCATGAAAGGCATTATCTGGAGAGGATACTGAATATTACCGTATCCGAAGAAGAAGTTAAACCTTTTATTCCTTTAAAGGACTCTTTTTCTAAAAGTATTATTGATAAATTCTCTATAGACAGCAGCCGCTACTTTGCAATCTCTCTGGGGTCAGGCTCGTTGATGAAAAATTATCCTGCTGATAGATTCATGGAGATAATCGGATACTTGCACAGTAAGTTTAATATTGGTGCGGTGGTTTTGGGTCAGGAAAAGAATACATCAATTAAATTACCTGATTTTGCGGCTGATTTAAGGAATAGCACTTCCTTGATTGAGGCATTAGGTATTATTAAGCATGCAAGATTATTTGTCGGAAACGATACCGGCATAACCCATGCCTCATGGATAATGGGTGTGCCGACTGTTATGATAATTGGGGGCGGTCATTTCGGCAGGTTTCTTCCGATGTATGATAACGGACGGGCAGTATACAAACATAAGGATTGTTACGGATGCGATTGGAAGTGCATGTATAAAGATGTTCCTGCTCAATGTATAGGAGAAATAAATACCGCTGATATTGTAAAATCAGCCGAAGAGTTATTATCATGAAACAAAACGAAATCGCTGCATTCTGCAAAAAAGCTGTAAACTTCGGCTTTTACTCTCTCGCATTTTTTTCTGCCATCTCTATCTCAGCCACCCAAATCGCCCTATCAATTATACTTCTCTCATGGATTATCCTGATGGTTATAGAAAAAAGGCTAATCTTTGCCCAAACCCCTCTCAACTATCCTTTCCTTATCTACTTTTGTATAGTCATTACTGCAGCATTATTGGGCATTGATTTTTCTCATAGTGCAAAGGCAATACATAAACTCTGGATCGCCCTTACATTTTTTGCAATGCTTACATTTATTGAAGATATAAGGATGGTAAAGAGACTTATCTATATCCTTCTAATTGTCACATCTATCACATCTATTTATGGAGTCCTCCAGCATATCTTTCCGGGACTTGATATAGCAAGACCTGAAGGAAGGAAGGTTGTCCAGTGGACAGCAGAAGGTGGTGTGGCTTCAACTGGATTTTTTGACCATCATATGACCTATGGCGGATTTTTATTACTGGTTTTTTCCCTCAGCTTTAGCTTATCTTTAAGCAGGGTACAGCAGACAGTAAAAAACAAACACTTTTTTTCTCTGCATACTGCACTGCCTTCTATCCTGATTTTCGCAGGTCTAATTTCATCCATGACCCGCAACGCATGGATGGGGGCTGTATTTGCAGTAATTTTTATAGTTATCCTAAAAGTGAAAAGGAAGATTATTGCCTTTTCTGTAATTGGCTCAATCTTCTTATTTCTTACTGCCTACTGCCTGATGCCTACTGCTTACTCCTTGCAGTCCCCTTTATTCAATCGTTTTAAGAGTATATTTAATATATCAGCCAATATTGAAAGGCTTTATATATGGAAAGGCACAATAGATATGATAATGGAACATCCTTTTGGGGTGGGTATGGATAATTATAGCAAGGCAATAAACGATTACAGGGGTAAATATAGCCATAAATTTAGTGATGGCTCAGATGCCCATGCACATAATACCATCCTGACACAGGCTGCTGAACATGGAATATTTGGATTGGCAGCATTTTTATGGATATGGATTGTATTTTTTAGAGAAGGAGTAAAGCTACATCTATCTTTACTCAACACTCCAAACTCCGAACCCCATACTTCCATCATCCTCGGTGGCCTTGGGGCAGTTGCCGGCTTTCATCTGGCGGGTATGTTTGAAAACAACTTCGGAGATGCAGAGGTAGCCACAATGATGTGGTTTATAGTGGGACTTATATTTCTAATGAGAAAGATTAATGTAAATCCTAACCTTAGAAATGTCTAATTTTAACCTCAAAGAAAAACCTCTAATAGCCCTAATATTAATCTCAATATTTACAAGTATCTTCTCAGCCTATTTTACCTCCATTCAGGGGGATGAGGGGTTTTATCTCTATGCAGTTAAAACCATAAAAGGACCACAAACATTATATGAAGATGTTAATTACTGCCAGTTTCCCGGATTTCCAGTTATCTTCTCAGTTATCTCAGGAATCTTTGGAGACAATTTTTATCACCTGCGTCTCTTCTCTGCCCTCTTTGGAATAGGAAGTTTTATACTCGGTTATCTTTCCTGTAAATATTTAGGTGTATCAAATAGGGGGCTATGGATTTATGCCCTATCAATATCATTAAATACCTACATGATTTATTTCACTACTCTCGTAAGACCTATCTCCACAACAGCCTTTTTCTGTTCTCTTTCATTATATTTAATGCTGACTGAGAGATATAAAACAAACTTCGGTGTTTTTGTAATCCTATTATCCGGCTGGATGGCTATATGGTCAAGGATGACAGCCTTCCCAATTCTTATTGTTTTCCATCTCTTTTTAATCTACTATTATGGCTATAATTACAAAAAATATTTTTTCCCAATCCTGACATCTCTATCTTTAGGATTTATCTTTTTTGGCTATTACCTGATAGTCACACCTGAAAAATTTATTTTCAACAATCTAACTGCTCATACCTTATTATATGAGGGTTTTTATGAATCCCGCATAGACCAGATTATTGGCAAATTCAGGCATCTGATTGGCCTATCAGATAAATTTTTTGTAATTACTCTTTTGCTAATCCTTTTATCAGTCCATTTTAAAGAAGCCTTTAGAAAACTTCTTCAACACCCAAAGAGAGAATCGTTACTACTGACAATATTAGCAATCTCAGGAGTCTTTTTAATCCACCTTACTCCCCATCGCATATTAAGAGAGCATTTCATTATCATAATCCCTGTCTCAACAGCATTAATAATATTCGGAGTTGACAGATTATATCCAAAATTCAACAGATATATTATTGGTATTCTATTTTTATTAATCGGGTTTCAATTCTTTTCTATCCGTCATCATATTCCATACTTTGCAAGGGAGAACTCATTAGAAAAATTGACAATACAAACAATGCTTAAAATAAGCAAAAAGGTTGCCCATTATAGCAACGAGGGGGACATGATAATTACACCAGAACCCGAAGTAGCCTACTATTCACGGCGTGATGTCATTAAAGGGCTTGGCTCAGGCTGTTTCGGATGCAGATTAAATATGAGTGATGAAATTGCTATAAAATATGGCTACCTGAATGAAAATCTTTTTTTGAAGGCACTGGATAATGATAAAGTGAAAGTAGTCAGTTTTGAAGAAGGGCATTGGTTTTTTGGTGAAAGATTTCTCCAAAAACTGCACAAAGATTTTGAGCTGATAGATACAGTACCTTATAGAGACTCTTCAAAGCCTTATCTTATTTTTATCCGTAAATAATCCCTTACCCTAAGACCCTATCCTTACTAATATTTGACGGATTTAATAGAATTAATATAGAATTAAGCCATGAAAGTAATAACTACACATTTTAATGCGGATTTTGACTGCCTTGCGTCAATGCTTGCTGCAAAGAAGCTCTATCCTGATGCAAGAATTGTATTTCCGGGGGCGCAGGAGAAAAATGTGAGGGATTTTTTAAAAGCCTCTGACTATTCCTTCCAGTTTGACAAACTTAAAAATATATCCCTTGATGAAATCACAACTCTAATCATTGTAGATACAAGACTGGCAGGGAGAATAGGACTATTTGAGAGTGTAGTTAAAAGAAAAGGTGTGTCAGTCCATGTGTATGACCATCATCCAAATACACCTCAGGATATTGAATCTGAGGTAACGGTAGTAAAAGAGAGAGGCTCTACAACCACACTATTTGTTGAATTACTCAGGGAAAAGGGTATCCCCCTCACCCCTGCAGAGGCAACAATTATGGCACTCGGCATATATGAAGATACAGGCTCCCTTACCTTTACATCCACAAGACCGGAGGATTTGGAGGCTTCTGCCTATCTATTATCAATCGGTGCAAATCTCAATGTAGTCTCAGATTTTATATACAGGGAACTCTCTCCTGAACAGTTCTCCCTTTTAAATGACCTGATACATGGGCTTGAGATACATGATATAAACGGCTTACCGGTTGCTGTAGCCACTGCATCATCTGATCATTATATCGGTGACCTGGCAATCCTTACACATAAGCTGAAGGATATGGAAAATCTGAACTGCCTTTTTGTCCTTGTAAGGATGGAGGATAGGATTCATCTCGTGGCAAGAAGCAGGATAGAGGCAGTGGATGTTGCGGCAGTTGCCCATGAATTCGGCGGAGGAGGGCATCCGACTGCATCCTCTGCAACAATAAGGGATATGACCATGATTCAGATAGAGGAGAGGCTCATCAATGTCTTAAAGGAAAAGGTTCACCCTGTAAAACTTGCAAAAGAGATGATGACATATCCGGTAAAATCTGTTCAGAGAGATGAGGCTATAAAATCGACAGAGGAGTTAATGACCCGATATAATCTAAACACCCTCCCCGTACTGGATGGGAAAAAACCTGTCGGGCTTATAACAAGACAGATTGTTGAAAAGGCTATATTTCATCACCTAAAAGAGGAAAAGGTATCAGACTTGATGATAAGCGAATTTTCAACTGTCCACTCTGATACACCATACCGCCGTATAGATGAGATTATTATTGTAGGGAAGCAGAGGCTCGTTCCTGTGGTGAATGACAGCGGTGAGATGGAGGGTATTATAAGCAGGGGAGACCTGCTAAGGGCGATATATGGAGATATGCTCAAGAAGCCTGCTGTCCTATATTCAAAAGAGGGGGGCACACGTTACCCCTTTTCAAAAAATTTAAAGGGGCTTTTATCAGAGAGGCTTCCGGAAAGGATACTAAAACTCCTATATGAAGCAGGAGATGTAGCTGATGAGATGGGATTCTCTGCATTTCTGGTAGGCGGCTTTGTCCGAGACCTGCTTCTAAGGCTTGTCCCTGAAAGTTTTAATCAGGGAATAGAAAATCTTGACATAGATATGGTGATAGAGGGGGATGGGATTCTCTTTGCAGAAAAATTTGCCGAAAGGCTATCCGGGAGGGTCAAGAGCCACAAAAAATTTGGCACTGCCGTCGTAATAATCCCCTCTCTCCCCCCTTTAGAAAAAGGGGGCAAGGGCGAATTTAAGATAGATATTGCAACAGCAAGGATGGAGTATTATGAGCATCCTGCAGCACTCCCGATTGTTGAGATGAGCTCATTGAAAAATGACCTCTATAGGAGGGACTTCACTATAAATACACTTGCTATAAGCCTTAATAAGAAAGGGGCATGGAACTTGATAGATTTTTTTGGCGGACAGAGGGACTTGAAAGAAAGGGCAATAAGGGTTCTCCACAACCTTTCCTTTGTGGAAGACCCGACCCGCGTATTCAGGGCAATAAGGTTTGAGCAGAGGTTTAATTTCAGTATCGGCAAACAGACAATGACCATCCTTGAGGGTGCTGTAAAGAAAGACCTCTTCAACCGCCTGTCAGGCTCAAGGGTTTACTTAGAACTTGTCCTTATGCTGAAGGAGAGAGAGCCGGTAAAGATAGTAAAAAGGATGCAAGAGCTTTCACTCTTAAAGTTTATCCATCCGAAGATTATATACAGTGACTCTATGAAAGAGTTATTTTTAAATATTGGTGAGACTATCTCGTGGCACCACCTATTGTTTATTGGCAGTGAGGCGGAAGGCTGGTTTATTTACCTGATGGGGCTTTTAGATGATTTAAAGGATGAAGATGTTTTGGATGTATGCCGTCGGCTCTCTATATCAGAGCATTATAAAAATAAACTGCTCACCGGCAGAAGCCAGATAAAAGAGGCGTATCAGGAGCTTTTCTCATCTGGCACAAATACATTTAAGTCAAGCCTGATATATGATGTCCTTCATCCCCTCCCTCTTGAAGCCCTCCTGTTTATGATGGCAAAGGTGCCGCAGGAGAGGATAAAAAAGGCAATATCACTTTATCTCACAAAACTGAGGACTGTGAAGATAGATATTACAGGAGATGACATTGTAGAAATGGGAATAGAAAGGGGACCCGAAGTAGGCTCAATACTGAAGGCTGTCCGAGATGCAAAACTTGACGGA